>NZ_JBGKDP010000043.1:0-26516 GCF_042954245.1 Parasynechococcus sp. | reverse complement strand
CAGAGGGCCTGCTCTTCTGGTGCCCCCTCCCCCAACCAGCGCAGGGATGCGAGTTGCTCACTGGTGCGGATGCAGGACTCGTAGTCGTTGGCATCGAGGGCGCTCTGCAGCCGCTCCGGCAGTTGTTGTTCCCACCAGTAGGCACCTGTCGCAATCGCCAGCACCAGTCCAAGGGTTCCAAGACCCCAGAGCCGTAGCAGCAGTTGACGCGGTGCCGCCACGAAGGGTAGAGCCGAACGTTGGTTCCGTTTTATGGAGTGACGGCTCCCGTTCCAAGGACCTATGGACGGACGTCTTATCGGACGGCCCCCAGCGTTGGGTGAGACCACGTCCGACCTGAACGCAGATCGTTGATCTCCAGCTGAAGCTGCGCTTCTTGATCAATGCTCCAGTGCAGCCGCAGGCAGTCTTCGCCCTGTTCTCCGACGGGTTCCAGAGGCAGCACCAGTTCGGTGCCCGACCAGGACTGGTGGGAGACCTCCCCGGCGGTCTGCTCCTGCAGGGTCGGCAAACCATCGATAAAGACCACGCTGTGGCTCCTTTGGGGGATGGGTTCCCCCAGCACCAGCTCCAAGCTGCGTTGGCCGGTTCGGCTGGCGGCCAGCACGAGCTCTAGGGGGGTTGGGCTCGGCCAGGGTTGACCGGCCACGAAGAGGGGATGCCAGCGGTGGCTGTTGTTGCGCTGATCCCAGAAGCGGAGGGAAACGCCGTGTTGCAGTACATCCCGAATGGCGACCCCTGGCGTGAGTTGAAGCGCACCCAGGGCCACGGCTTCCACCGGTGGTGGGGTGAGCAAGGTCGCTGGCGCTGTGTGCTCGGTGAGCCATTGGCGCAGGAGGGGCAGCTGGGCACCGCCTCCGACGGCCACAACGCCCTCTAGATCCTGAAGGCTGCAGTTGTTGCGGCGACCGCCGGCGAGACAGATCTCCAGCAGGTGTTCGAGCGCGTCTCCGAAGCCGCGCTCCAGCAGCAGGGTGTTGAGTTCGCTGCGCGACAGGCGGAGAACATGCTCCTGCTCATCCACCGCCAACTCCATCAGGGGCTCGTGTTCGGCCAAGGTGGTGTCACTCAGCCGGCATTTGAGTCGTTCGGCGGCATTGAGCAGGGGGGCGCTGGCGGGTTGTCCCGGGCAACAGCGATCCACAATCCAGCGATCGATGTCACGGCCCCCGAGGCGAAGCCCCGCCTTGCCGAGTACCTTTGCTGTGCGCAGCATCTGGCGGCTGTTGTCCCCCAGGCTGCGCCCCCCCAGTCGCAGCAATTGTGCGATCGGTGCGGCACGACCTTCCCCTCCTTCCAGAGCCACCAGGGCCAGATCCAGGGTGCTTCCGCCCAGGTCCACTACCAGCAGGGTGGAACCAGCGGGAAGCCCGGCACCCATTGCGGCGGCTGTGGGTTCATCCACCAGGGCGATCTCGGCCACCGGCAGCGTGGTGCAGGCTTGCAGCAACCAGCTGCGATACGCCCGGTAGCACTCCACCGGGGCGGTCAGCACCAGCCGCTCGATCGCGAGATCGCTGGGGAGCCGGCTCCAGATCTGTTGAAGCAGCTGTTCTCCAGCCCAGCGGGCTGCTTCCTGCTCTGGGGCATCCGCTTGACCGATGCGGCCTTTGAAGTCGCGATGCAAACGGCTGTCCACGGAGTCATTCAGGCCTAACTCGAGCACCTGCCGGCCAATCAGGGGCCGTTGCGTTGCGTCCCACACCAGGCTTGGAATTTCACCGGCCCGGCTGCAGATGGCGGGCAGGTTCAGCAGATCGGCTGTTGTGGATGTCGCTCCCTGGTAGGCCACCACCGTAGTGGTGCTCCCCAAATCGATGGCGAGTGTTCCGCCCCGTTGGTCTGAATGCTGAAGCTTTTCTTCGCCCACGCGATCTCTGACTGTGCTCAGGGCACGGTGAAGTCAGGATGAGACTAAGGGGACTGGCGGTGATGGATCGATTGCAACAGCTGATCTTCTCTTTCTACCGGGAAGATCCTGAACCGCAGGACAGGCTGGAGCCGCTGCGGAGCTGTCGCATGCGTCGCAGCTGGGGCAGCTCCGCATCGAGTGCATCGACGATGCGCATCTCGAGGAATTGAGTGGTTTGGTCGCTGATCTGCGCTTGCCCCTGGCGGCCTTGGGGATGGGGCGCCAGATCGTTCAGGGTCCCGTCAGCGGGCTTACCCCATGCACGTGCCCTTTCACACCGATCAGCTGGCCTGAGATGGCTACCACTTAATCTGAAGTTGTTTAATCAAGAAGCCTGTGCTTTCGGCCGGAGTTGACTCCAAGGATCTCGCCAAGCGTGGCGAAAGCTTGATTCGTCAATCAAGCAACCGTTATCTGACGACGGTGCGGATTGCCTTCCGGGCCAAACAGCGCCGCTTCGACGACTTTGACGGTCTTCTTGAGGAGTCCAGCGTCAAGCCGGTGCAAAGGGCCATTGTGGAATTGAGCGACGAGCAAGACCAGCCCGATCTGCTGCCTGGTTGATCCATCGGCTGTGATTCAGCAGGAGGGGGACGGTTGGCGGGTGTCGCATGACCCCTCTCGAGGCGAATATTGTGTTCTCGTGGGGGGAGAACGCTGGGCGTTTGAGTTGACCAAGCCGGAGTGTCGAGATCTGGTGGATCTCGTGGCGACCCTGGAGCAGCAGCACAGGGGTCTGGTTGATCAACTGATGCCAGAGGAGTCGATCGAGCTAGAGCTGGATCGAGGCGTGTGGTGGGGATGCTTGAACGGTGATCGCAACCAATGGGAGTTGCGCATCCTGCTCACGCCGCTGGAGGGACGTGCGGCGGAGGGGGAGTGGCCGGCCCCAGCGGCAGCGGCGGCCGTTGCGGCGTTGAGAACGTTGTGGGACTCGCAGCATTGATTAATCTAGCTAATCGTTTTTGAGTTATTGATTTCCCCGGGTCTTTCCCTGCCGCTCTGCACAGCTTTTCCACAGGTCATGGGTCGTCAGCGCAGCTCTGCTGGGTTTCTGTGGAAATCCCCTGTTTGTTGTTGCTTTTGCTTGACGATGGCGGCGGGCTGCGCGGTTCCGCCTAGGCCGGCGCTCCGACCTATGCAGGAGTGCCTTCCTGGCAGGAATCTCGCCTGGAGATCCATGAGAATGGCCCCGTGTTGGTGGCCCTTGACGGTGGCGCCATGGTGTGGAGAACTAGTGTTCGTTTCGAAAAAAAAGATGCCGGAAGGCCTTGAACAAGCCGCGGCTGAGACCAGTGTTGTGAGTTTCCAGTCGGAAGTGCCGCAGCCCCTTCAGCAGGCCATGACCCAGTTCATCGAGGGGCATCCGAACTGGGATCAATACCGTTTGGTTCAGGCGGCGCTTGCGGGCTTCCTGGTGCAGAACGGTCAGGCATCACGTGAGATCACCCGGGTTTACGTCGGAAACATGTTCCGCCGGGAATCCCTGATCAATAGGGGAGGCTGAGCAGCATTCCCAGCAGCCCCAGCACCTTGAGCCCGTTGCGGTGCACCAGCTGGAGGCTATGGTCCATCGCCTGGAGTGCGCAGCTCAACGACTTGAACAATCCAACGCCGCCCAGCACGAGCACCAGCTCAAGCAGCACCAGGGTGAAGGCCCGCCGCCGCAGCTGTCTCCAGCTCTGCTGGGGGTGCTCGTCGCGTCGATCGGGGAGCAAGGCTATCCGTCAGTTGCAGCAGGGCCAGGAGAGGCAGCAGCGGAAGCACCAGGCTGATTAACACTGAGAAGTCCCCCAGTAGGTTCAACCATGGGGATCCTGCCAGGCGCAGGTCATGGCCGATCACTGCAGGGCCACTGGCGCTGATCAACACCAGCGCCGCCAGGCCAACACAACGCCAGGGCCCTCGGCAGCAGGGTGACCAGTGGAATCTCAGTGGAGCTGGCCAAGCTGTGAAAGGAGGTCATTGGCGGTATCGGTGGGAACCGGAAGGATCGAGAGTCTGTTGCCGCGTTTGATCACGGGCAGCTGCTCTTCGCTGTAAAGCTCCCGCAGCTGGTCGAGACTGAGCAGAGCGTCAAATTCGCCGAGGAATCGCAGGCGCGCGCAGTCCCAGCGGGGTTTCTCGGGGCTTGACTTGTGGTCGTAGTACTTCGCCGCAGGATCAAATTGAGTGGGGTCCACCAGGCCGGTCTCCATCACGTCCATCAGCCCGATGATCCCGGGTGGTTTGCAATTGGAGTGGTAAAAAAACGCCTGGTCGCCCACTTCCATGCTGCGCATGAAGTTGCGGGCCTGGTAGTTGCGAATGCCGTCCCACAGCGTGGTGCCCTCACGACGCAGATCATCGATCCCGTAGGCGTCGGGTTCACTTTTTATCAACCAGAAAGCCACGTCTCAAAGCTTGTTTCACCCCATCATCGGACCGTTAGGCCCAGATGCATCCCATTGCGTTTGTTTGGTCTCAGGCGACGTCCAGCAGGGGTTGGATCAGGGTGCGAAAGTGTTCCCCTCTGGCCTCGAAATCCCGGTACTGATCAAAGCTGGCGCAGGCCGGTGACAGTAGCAGCGATGAGGCCTGATGCCGCTGCACGGCCGTTGCGGCCAGCTTGACAGCGTTCTCGAGCTCCAGGCACTGCAGCAGTTCGCCTGGGTATCCAGCCGCTTTGGCCAGGCTGGCCAGGTCATCGGCCCCCGCACCGAACAGGATCAGGCTGCAGGCCTTGGTATGCAGCTGCTTCAGCCATCCACTGGCATTGCCCTGTTTGGTCTGCCCCCCGGCCAGCACCACGACGGGTTCCTGCACGGCCCGCAAGCCAACCTCAGCTGCGTCGTAATTGGTGGCTTTGCTGTCGTTGAACACGCTGGCTCCCGCCAACATACCCAGCTGTTCAAGGCGGTGCGGTACGCCCGGGAACGTGCGCAAGGCGTCGGCGATCTGCTGGGGGGAGAGGCCGACCTCCAGGGCGGCGGCAGTCACCAGCAAAAGGTTCTGGCGGTTGTGGTGGCCCGGCATCGCCAGGGCATCAGCCGCAAACAATCTGTTGGCGTTGTTGCGCACCATGCCCTCTTCATCAATCCAGAGGTCGGCGGGCTGGTTATCCGGACGCGCCCCCTCACTGCTTACCCAGGTGCCGCGGTCCCAGCTGCTGCGTTGTTGGCGCAGGTCTGGATCATCGGCATTGAAGAAGGCGCACTCCGAGCGTTCAAGCAGCCCGCGTTTGATGGCCCGATAGGCCCCCAGGCTGCCGTGGCGCTCGAGATGGTCTGGGGTCAACGTGGTCCAGATGCCGATCTTGGGGGCTACAGCGGGCGCCGCCTCAATTTGGTAGCTGCTCAGTTCCATCACGAGCCAATCCGGCCGGGGCGTGGCCCCTGAGCCGATCTGGCAGGCCATCTCTGCCGCGGAGAGACCCATGTTTCCCCCCATCGGCGCCATAAGGCCTGAGGCCTCCAAAACATGGCTGAGCAGATGTGTGACCGTGGTTTTGCCGTTGGTTCCTGTGATGCCGATCCAGGGGATCTGCTGAAGGGCATCCCAGGCCAGATCTATCTCGCCGCGCACCTGAACGCCCTCGGATCGCAATTGGACCAGGGTTGGGTGATTCCAGGGAATGCCAGGGCCGATCACCACAGCGTCCAGGTTGTCTCGCCAGGCGTCAAAGCTCTCCAGGGTCAGGGGCTGTCCCAGGATCACCTGAATGCCCTCTTCGGCGAGCGTTTTCGACGTGTGTTGGAGGGCTTCGTTATCGCCCCGTTCGAACGCAACAACGTCGCGATTCTGCTGCTTGAGCAGACGAGCAGCCCCCAAACCTGAGCGACCCAAGCCAACGACAATCGTGCGTGTCATCGCAAGGTCTGAAGTTCGAAAACGCGGTCCCGATAGGGAAAGTGGGCGATACTGGATTTGAACCAGTGACTCCTACAATGTCAATGTAGTGCTCTACCCCTGAGCTAATCGCCCGACATCGATCAGGTTGGAATCTTGTGATTTCACCGACCGAGGCTGAACAGTAGCAGCCGGTGGGGAGCTCAACTCAACTGCGGCGCAGTTCAACGCGCCAGCGCTCCCGTTTGGTGCGGGTGAGCGAGAGCACCTCCACAGAGCCCCGATCCTGCAGCTGCAGCCGGTCTCCCACCACCAGTTCACGGCTGGCTTGACGCACGTTGCCCCAGTTGAGCCGTAGACGCCCAGCTTTGACGTGGCTCACGATTTTGGCCCGGGACAGCCCGAATCCTGCCGATGCAATCGCATCCAGGCGGCAGGAGGCCTCCACCTTCTGCAGGGTGCGGATGCTGCGTTGCACAGGCTGCTGCAACTGCTTCAAAGGACGTGATTCGCAGCGAATCTCCACCTCGCGCACGGCACCCAGGCGGCCATGCAGAGCCTCGGCAGCGCTGGGGGTGCAGACCCCTTGCCCGCCGCGATCGCCCCGCACCCAGAGATCGCCGATGTTATCTGCATCGACGCCCATGGTTTGCAACGCTTCGCGCAGGTTGTCGGGGGAGAGGGGGTCGAAGAGGAAATTGCCTTCGATCAGCAGCCCTTGAACGGGGGGCTCTGCATCGGGGCTGTCGTCGCGACGGTGACAGAGCAGCCGTTGGCGTTCGGCGCCTGGATAGCCGCCATCACTCATCCAGGTCAATTCACTGAGGCTACCCAGGCGAGCCATGGCTTCCTCCCGCAGCGGTGCGCTGAGGAAGGGACTCCAGGCCGGTTGCCATGTGCGCAACACCTGCTCCGCTAGATCGACGAGCACCGTCAGCCCTTCCGGGTTCTGGGTCCCCGCCAGCAGCTCCTCCCGGGGCAGCATCACAGGTCGTCGAGGCGAACCACTTGCTGCGGCCGCGACTTTTGAATCACTTGCCAGGGGGCCTCGATGCCATTGGGGGTTTCCAGCAGCACCAGCCAGCGTCCTTCGTCGCGGCGGTTGCGCAGGATCCGCACGCCTGCATCGTTGTCTGAATCCACGCTGGCGGCTGCGGCGTAGCTCCCCATGAGGCCGGAGCCCATACCCAGCAGGCCGCCGATCAGGGTTTCACCCCAGGGGCCAAAGCTGGCGAAGGTAGTGAGGGTGGTGATCTTGGTGAAGGTGACCCCTGCCAGGAAACCGAAGGGCATCAGCCAGCGGGCCATGCCCCGTTGCCGCTGTTGGCGCGTGAGGTTGGGGTTCAGCAGGGCAACTTTGTCGATGGCATCCCCATCTGGGGGGATCGTCAGACACTTCAGCAGCGGCAGATCGGTGTCCCGGAGCCGTTGGGTCAGGCCTTCCGCCGCGGGAGCATCGGCCATCACCATCACACAGACGGGCATGGGGCATTCAGATCCAATGCGCTGAATTCTGAACCCTGTGCATCGAACTGGAGGGGGTGGTGGATGTCGATCTCTACAGTTCACCGCGGCAGTTCTGCGCCTTTCGATGACGAAAGTTCTTGTCTCCGATCCGATCGACCAGGCCGGGATCGACATCCTTGGCCAAGTGGCGCAGGTGGATCAGCGTACCGGCCTCTCGGAGGAGCAGCTGATCGCGATCATCGGTGAGTACGACGGATTGATGATCCGGTCCGGCACCCAGGTGACCGCAGCGGTGATCGCGGCGGCGAGCCGGCTCAAGATCATTGGCCGCGCCGGCGTCGGCGTCGACAACGTTGACGTTCCTGCGGCCACCCAGCGGGGTGTGCTGGTGGTGAACTCTCCGGAGGGCAACACCATCGCTGCAGCGGAGCACGCTCTGGCGATGATGCTGACCCTCTCGCGGCACATTCCCCAGGCCCATGGGGGCATGCGGGCCGGCAAGTGGGACCGCAAGAAGTACATCGGCAACGAGCTCTACAAAAAGACTCTGGGGGTAGTCGGTCTCGGCAAGATCGGTTCCCACGTCGCCCGGGTTGCCCAGGCCATGGGCATGGAGGTGATCGCCTACGACCCCTTCATCGCAGCTGACCGGGCTCAACGGATGCAGGTGAAGCTTCTGGAGCTGGATGAGCTGTTCCGCACCGCCGACTACGTCACCCTGCACATCCCGCGCACCAAGGACACCGAAAACCTGGTGAATGCGGAGCTGCTGCGCACGATGAAGCCCACGGCGCGGATCGTGAACTGCGCCCGCGGCGGCGTGGTGGATGAGGCGGCGATCGCTGAAGCCATCAATAACGATGTGATCGCCGGAGCGGGCCTGGATGTGTACGCCAGTGAGCCCCTGGCGGAAGACTCTCCCTTGCGGGCGGTGGAGCGTGGTCTGGTGCTGACGCCCCACCTCGGTGCATCAACGGAAGAGGCCCAGGAGAATGTGGCGATCGATGTGGCGGAGCAGATCCGTGATGTGCTACTGGGTCTGCCGGCCCGCAGTGCGGTCAACATTCCCGGCCTCAGCGCCGAGATCATGGAGCGGCTCAAGCCTCATCTCCAGCTCGCCGAGACGGTCGGTCTTCTCGTCAGTCAGCTGGCAGGCGGCCATGTGAAGGAGATGGAACTGCGGTTGCAGGGTGAATTCGCCAGCCATCCTTCCCAGCCTCTGGTGATTGCTGCTCTGAAGGGTCTGCTCAGTGCTGGCCTTGGCGACAGCATCAACTTCGTGAATGCCTCTCTCGAGGCCAAGGCCCGCGGCATTCAGGTGCTGGAGGTGAAGGATGAGAGCAGCCGCGACTTCGCTGGCGGTTCACTTCAAATCACCACCCGCGGTGACCAGGGCAGCCGCAGCGTGACCGGTGCCGTCTTTGCCGATAGCGATCTGCGCATCACCAGCATCGATGCCTTCCCGGTCAATGTGACGCCCAGCAGCCACATGCTGTTCACCCGACACCGGGATATGCCTGGAATCATTGGTCACCTGGGCTCTCTGCTGGGCGAACACAACGTCAACATCGCTTCTATGCAGGTGGGCCGCAAGATCGTGCGCGGCGATGCGGTGATGGTGCTCAGCATCGATGATCCGATCCCAGCAGATCTACTGCAGACGATCACGGCCATCGAGGGCATCCAGGAAGCACACCCGGTCACGCTCTGATGTGGTGGCGTCTCACATTCCCGTGTCCTCCAGAGCTGGAGGACACGGGAGTGGAAGCTGACGGATCTGGGGCTGCATCGCCATGCGGTGCAGCATGCGCCGGAAACGCCTGAATGCAAGACGCCGTTGGTCTGGCTCCCGAAGCCGGAGTGGTCGGAGCCGCAACGGCGGGAGCTGATCGCCAGCCTGCAGCCGCTGGCGGAGCCTTTTGGTCTCAGCCTTCCTGATGGGAACTGGGACGATGTGGCCGACGAGGATTGGAGCCTGAGCTGGAAACAGCACTGGCAGGTCGATCCTGTTGGTACGGGGCTGTTGATCCTGCCGGCCTAGCTGAAGGTTCCGCAGGAGCATGCCGACCGGCTAGTGATCAAGATGAAACCCTGGCAGTGCCTTTGGCACCGGCAGCCACCCCACCACCCGGCTTTGTCTGGAAGCCTTGGAGCAGTCGCCTCCCGTGAAGTCGCTTGTGGCTGATCTGGGCTGCGGCAGCGGGGTGCTGGCCCTTGCTGCGCTGGGATTGGGGGTGAAGGCGGTGCTGGCCGCTGCACCGATTCCCTGGCGGTGCGTGCCACGACGGACAACCGCGGCCTTAACGACCGATCTGAGGCTGAGTTATAGGTGGCTCTCGGTTCTGTGGAGACCCTGAGCGAGCTTCTCGCCCCCCGCCGCGCTCATCTGCTGCTCTGCAACATCCTGGCTCCGGTGATTGAAGCCCTCTTCCCGGGTTTTGAGGGGCTGCTTCAGCCCGATTGGCGCGCTCTGCTCAGTGGGCTCCTGGTGGATCAGGCACCGCGCCTGAAGGAGGTCTTGGGAGGATTGGGGCTGGATGGTCACCGCCGAGGCGGAACAGGGCCGCTGGGGGCTGCTGGAGATCCTCCGCCACTAGCACTGGCCCCATAAGCCAGGCTTATCAGAGTGGGGCCTCCGATTGGTCCTCCTCCCCAGTGGCCCGGGAATCGTCAAGTTGAGCACCTATTTGAAGTAAAAATGTGTCGTTCTGCAGGACCGGATTTCCGGAACCCTGTACGCATTCATTAATCATGGCTTCCTACAAGGTCACCCTGGTCTCCGAGAGCGAAGGTCTGAACAAGACCATCGAAGTGCCCGACGACCAGTACATCCTCGACGCTGCTGAAGAGCAGGGCATCGACCTCCCCTACTCCTGCCGTGCCGGTGCCTGCTCCACCTGCGCCGGCAAGATCACCGCTGGCACCGTCGACCAGTCCGACCAGAGCTTCCTGGACGACGACCAGATCGAAGCTGGTTTCGTGCTGACCTGCGTCGCCTACCCCACCAGCGACTGCACCATCAAGACTCACGCCGAAGAAGAGCTCTATTGAGCCTCTGTCCTTCACTGGACGTGTCCTCAGCCACCCCTTCGGGGGTGGTTTTTTTTGGCCTGGTCGTCTTCCATCCGTGTCCCTTGTCTTCTCCTGCCGTGAGCCGCCTCGAAGTCGACGATCTTCTGGAGCCCGGCAGTGTTCACACCAGCCCCGGCGGTCAGTACAGCTTTCGCGTCATCGGGCCCTGTTGCCGGTTGTTTGATCGCGAAGAACTGCCCTGGCCTTGCTGTCGCCTGGCCTGGCGCAGCAAAGAGCCGAGCTGGCGACGGATCGGACGGCGGTTTGTGCCTGACCTGGCTGCTCGGCGTTGCCCCTCCTACGCGGTGGAACTGCTGCAACCGGGTGGACGACCCACGCCCACGGTGCTGACCCTGTTCTCCGTTCGCTTCGGCCGGGGTCTGCAGGAGTGGTGGTACAGCCGCCATCCCAACTCCATGGCTCCTGAGCAAGTGAGTCCCCAACAAAAAGCCCCGACGACCTGAGGCCGCCGGGGACAAACAATTTTAATCAGAGTTGATCGGCAGGAGCCGATCAGAAATAGATCTTGCCGCCGCCCCAGGCACTGCCCTGGACTTTGGGTGACACCAGGATGTAGCCGGCCATCAGGCGCAGATCCTCATCATCGAGGTCGCGCATGGCGGGGTAGAGCTCAGCGTCGCGCATGCTCGGGTGCAGGTCAGCAATGCTGTACTCACCGTCATAGGAGGTGGGGTCCTTCATGTAATCGACCAGGGCCTCAACGTTGTCGCGGGCCGGGGTGGCCAGGGCCAGGGTCTCAGGATCCAAACCCACGTTGTGGTTGGTCTTGGTGATGCCACCGGCGTGGCAGGTGGCGCAGCTGGTGTTGAACACCTTGCGGCCAGCATCGATTTCGCGATCGCTGAAGGTCACCTCTGTGCCGGAGGGATCTGCCGGAACCGTCAGGGTCTCAGTGTCCCACTGGGCCGCCTGAGCCGGAGAGATAACGGCCAAACCGATCAGCACCGGGATGAGGACCAGAAGGCCCTTCAGGGACCGTCGCAAGGAAGAGAACACAGAGGCCATGAAGGTAAGCGGGTGTGACGCATTCACCGCACCAAGCCCTTGTATCACGGGGAAGTGACCCTCTGTGGCCGGATCACGAACTGTTGCAGCGTGGTTTGACGTCAATATTGAGGAAGTCCTTGGCCAGCAGCGTGTTGGGGAAGATCGCCTTGGCCTCATCCAACAGGTCTTGGGGCGTTACCGGGTTGCCCGGCACGTAGCGCGGGCTGAGGTGGGTGAGCACCAGCTGCCCCACACCCGCTTCGGCGGCCGTCTGGGCAGCCATGGTGCTGGTGGAATGCTGTTTCTGGAATGCCATCTCCGCCTCTCCATGGGCAAAGGTGGATTCATGGATCAGCAGGTCCGCCCCCCGGGCAAGCTCTACAGCTGCCTCGCAGAACACGGTGTCGGTGCAATAAACGACGCTCACACCGGGCCGTTTCTCACCGCAGAGGCTGGTGCCATCGATGCTGCGACCGTCCTCCAGGGTCACCGTTTCACCCCGCTTCAACTGGGCGTAGACGGGCCCTGGTGGGATGTTGAGTTCCCGTGCCTTCTCAATGTCGAAGCGACCGGCCAGGGGCTTCTGTTCGATGCGATAGGCGTAGGCCGGCACACGGTGGGTGAGCGGGGTGCAGCGCACCATGAAGTCGTCGTCCTCGAATAGCAGCGTGCCCTGTTCGGCTGCATCCCTGACCCGGTGGATGGCGAGGGGATAGCCAATCCGGGTGGAGCTGGTGCGCAGCACACCATTGAGGTAACTCTCCAGCGGGTCCGGCCCATAGAGATCCACCCCTGCGGGGCTGCTGCCGGCGAGTCCGAGGCTGGCGAGGAGTCCAGGCAGGCCGAAAACATGGTCACCGTGCATGTGGGTGATGAACACCCGGCGCAGCTGCGACAGCCGCAGATCACTGTGTAAAAACTGATGTTGGGTTCCCTCGCCGCAGTCGAATAGCCACATCTCCGAGCGCTGCGGCAAGCGCAGAGCCACAGCTGAAACGTTTCGGGCCCGGGTGGGTACCCCAGAACTCGTACCGAGAAAAGTGACCTGCAAGGCCGGTGCTCCTCAGGGCTCATGCTGCCATCTGGCTGAACCCAGGATCAGGCGTCACACTGGGACGCCTTTTGATCTCCAGCGTGCGCCGCGCCTCCGTTGCCGTCGGGCTGGTGCTCGTCGCTGTGATCGTTCCATCGCCGGCGGGGATGGCCCGCGGCCGCGAGCCGCAGATGCGCGTGCTGCTGCTGGAGAACAACCAGGTCAGCTTGCGCTCCGATGGCGCACAGCCGCTACGGGTGCAGGGACTCCCCGGCGGTGAGCGACGGCCGCAGCGGCTGCAGCTCAGCCTTCGAGGAACTCGCCTGAGCGCCACTGTGGATGGCCGTTCGATGCGGCTGGCCTCCAGCACCCTGTTGACGACAGTGCAGAACGACGACCCACGGGGCATCTGGCTGGGCTCCCGTCGCTACCGCGGGGTGCTGCACATCAGCGGCCAAGGTGGACGCTTGCGGGTGATCAACAGCCTGGGCGTTGAGACCTATCTCGCCAGTGTTGTCGGCAGCGAAATGCCCCACCACTGGCCCCTGGCCGCCCTGCAGGCTCAGGCCGTGGCGGCACGCACCTATGCCCTGAAACAACGCAGCCGCGGTAGTGCCTGGGATGTGAAGGCCACGGTGGCGAGTCAGGTGTACCGCGGTGTGGAGTCCGAAACCCCGAGCACCCGGCAGGCGGTGGGCAGCACCCGTTCGCTGGTACTCGTACACGGTGGTCGCCTGATCGATGCTGTCTTCCACAGCAGTTCTGGCGGGGTGACCGAGGCGAGCGGGATGGTCTGGCGCCGCCAGCATCCCTATCTGGTCAGTGTTCCCGATCATGACCAGCACAGCCCGGTGCACCGCTGGGAACAATGGTTTGATCTTGCCGGGTTGCGCCAGCGGCTGCCCGAGACCGGTGGCCTCCAGGTCGTTGAGGTGCTGAGTCGCTCCGGCAGCGGTCGCGTGCGCCAGGCCCGCGTGCGCGGTCCCCGCGGATCGCTGGTACTCAGCGGCAGCGAGCTGCGCAAGCGGTTGGGTCTCAAAAGCACTCTGGTGAACTTTGAGATGGTGATCGGGGGGCAACTGCCCTCCGTGGAGCTTCCGGTGCGACGGGTGACCGCAACCGCTCGCCGTGGCTCCCGCATCGATCGGATCACGGCATCGGTGGGTCGCCAGTGGGGAGGATGGCCGCCCCTGTTGGTGGCCCCTCCACCGGTGCTGGTCAGCAAGACGTCGGTGCGTCGTTGGTCTGCTGGCGGCCTCCAGCTCCTGGTGAAGGGCCAGGGCTATGGCCATGGCGTTGGCATGAGTCAGTGGGGAGCCCACGGTCTGGCAGAGCAGGGGACCGACTTCCGCTCGATTCTTCAGCACTACTATCGCGGGGCTGAGGTCGTTCCCTACCGGCCGCACCACGACCCATTGCTGGCGCTGCAGCCCCCAATAAAGCCACTTTGGAGAGACGTGCCGCTTTCACCCTTTGGCACGGTTTCCCTGTCATCTGTAACGCCATTCCAGTGACACGGATCTCTGCGTTGTGCTGGCGATCCATCTGGAGCATCATCTGCGCAGTTGGCAGGGGGTTGATCCCCTGAAGCCGTTGGGCCTGGCCACGGGACGCACGATGGAGCCGCTGTATCGCATCCTGGTGGAACGGCTGCTGTCGTGGTCTGCCGATGAGCTGGAGGCCCTGCGCGCCCGATGGTGCAGTTTCAACCTGGACAAATACCTCGGACTCTCAACGGAAGATCCCCGGGGCTACCGGGCCTACATGACCCACCACCTCGCTGCACCGTTGGGCTTGCCCGCCTCAGCGGTGCATCTTCCCGACAGCACCGCCGCTGATGGAGCCGCTGCTGCTCGACGTAACGTCGAGCAGCTCAGCTGTTGCGGGGGCATTGGCCTGCAGCTTCTGGGGCTCGGCAGCAATGGTCATGTCGGTTTCAACGAGCCCCCCTGTCCTCCTGATCAGCATTGCCATGAGGTGGAGCTGACCCCTGCGACCCGGCAGCAGAACGCGGTGCTCTTCGACGGTTGCGTTGAGGCTGTGCCCCAGCAGGCCATCACCTTCGGCCTGTGGGAGATCCTCGAGGCCGCTGAGATACATCTTGTGGTGACCGGCGCTGCCAAGGCCGGCATCCTCAAGCGGCTGCTGGCTTTAAGCGAGCCAGATCCTGCGCTGCCCGCTAGCTGGCTGCTGACCCATCCCAATGTCTGGCTCTGATGCGATGCAGCCGCTTTAGCTTAGACAGCCGAGAGCAGCGGCGATGAGCATCGACCCCGTGGAACGGCGCCTTGAGCAGAGTTTTGAGGCGGAACGCTGGACGCGCTTCATTCAGGACTGTCAGGACCTTGAGCAGTTGCGCGAGACGGCCCTGGCGTTGGTGCAGCAGCTGGCCCAGCAGAAGGCGGCCAGTGCCTGGATGGCCACCCGGGCCTCGGAATCGGAAAACGCCAAGTTGGAGTTGCTGGCGCGGATGATTCGTCAGCAACCCGATGGCGAGGATGACAAGGCGACCGAGTCCCCCTGAGGGGGGCCAGCCACCGGCCTGATCGGGTTTCAGTGTTCCTTTTGCCAGCGGCTCAGGTGAGCGGGGGAGAACTTATGGCCGTGCTTGGCGCCGACCTTGACCACGCAGGAGTTGTCCTTGCCGCAGCGCTGCACCTCATCGCGGATCGAGTCGTTGCTCTGCACCCGCGACATGAACGTCTCCAGTTGTTTCATGGACATGGCGATCCTCCAGAAGGGATGTCTTCGGCCTAGCGCTGGGGTCGATCGGGGCTCAGGACCTCAAGCTTTGGTGCGGATTTGCTGACGACAAACTTCAAGGAGTCGTCAGTCGATCTCCAGCCCGTCGGCGAGATCGAGGTTGGCACTGACGCTTCGCACATCGTCGAGCCCTTCGAGGGCATCTAGCAGCTTGAGGCAGCTGCGGGCGGTTTCGGGATCACTCACAGAGACGCTGGTCTGGGCGAACCAGTGATGGCCCCACTCCCGCACATCCCATTCAGTTCGCCGCAAGCCGTCCTGAAGGCTCTCCAAGGCCTCGAATTGGCCATGCACCATGACGTCCTTGTCCAAGAGCTCATAGCCATCGGCGTCCAGCTCCAGGAGGCTTTCCAGCAGCCGTTCTTCGTCGTCAGGGCCGGCGTTGAGGATCACTTCGCTGCGGTACTCAAACAGATAGGCCACGCAACCGTTTTCCCCCAGGTTTCCGCCGTTCTTGCTGAAGGCCAGCCGCAGATCCGCCGCGGCGCGGTTGCGGTTGTCCGTGAGCGCCTCTACCAGCACCGCCATGCCGCCAGGGCCATAGCCCTCGTAGCGCACCTCCTCCAGTTGAGTTCCATCACTGGCCTGACCTGACCCCTTGGCGATGGCGCGCTCGATGTTGGAGGCGGGCACCCCAGCGGCGCGGGCTTTGCTGATGGCCGTTCGCAACTGAAAATTCCCGGCGGGATCGGCTCCGGCATGGGCCGCCACCATGATCTCCCGTCCCAGCCGAGTGAACACCGCACCTCGTTTGGCGTCGACGACGGCCTTGGTGCGTTTGATCTGAGACCATTTGCTGTGGCCTGCCATCGCGTCAGGTCAGGGCGGGATGCGTTCGGAGAGTACTGACCGAGCGGTTGGTTTCAGCCTGCTGCATCGAAGACCACCTTGGGTCGTAACAGACCTTCGCCCTCGCGGTGGCCGATGCCGGCCATGCTTCCATCCGCATTGCACACCACTACCGCCTCTCCAGCACCGGGATCCATCGCGATGCGACGGCCGCAGCGCCAGTCGATCTGTTCGGCTTCGCTGAGATCACGCCGGGACAGGGCCCCCAGGGCCAGAAGCGGAGACAGGGGATCAGGCAGTGCAGCATCTCGTTCCGGCAGCTGATGGGCCTGGTGCGTATGGAACCCCAGGGCCTGGGTGCGGCGCAGGGAGGCCAGACAGCCTCCACAACCGATGCTGGCCCCCAGATCCCGAGCGATCGAGCGGATGTAGGTGCCGGCGGAGCAGTGCACCTCGATGCCCAGCTGCCCCTGGGCGGCATCCCAGTGCAACAGCTCCAGCCTGTGCACGGTCACGGCCCGCGGCGGCAGATCTATGGCTTCACCGCGCCGGGCCCTGGCATGGGCCCGTTCGCCATCCACATGGATGGCGGAGACCTGCGGCGGACGCTGCTCAATCGCGCCACGGAATGCGTCCAGGCTGCAGTTCAGCTCGGCCTCACTGAAGCATGGCCAGGCCTGTTGCTCCAACAGCTCTCCCTCTAGATCGTCGCTGCTGGTGTGCCTGCCCAGCTGAATCACCCCGGTGTAGGTCTTCTCCCCGGGGAGGTAGGGCAGCAATCGGGTGGCCGGTCCCAGGGCAATAGGGAGCACCCCGGTGACGGCAGGATCGAGGGTGCCGCCATGGCCCACGCGCTTGAGGCCGTAGCTGCGGCGAAGCCGGCTGACGCAGGCATGGGAGGTGAGACCTGCGGGCTTGTCGATCACCACGAAGCCGAAGGGGCCGTTCACCGGAGCTGGGAGCGGAGTGCCCTGACTGTTGCATTCCGGCGGCTGCGTAGGCTGGCCGCGCCCTGAAGCCCATCCATGCCCCAGCTTCGCAGCAGCATGGATGTGGACGTCTCCGCTTTCCTGGCGGACGGTTTGGGCATCCAACAACACCTCAGCCGTTATCTCGACCTGACGCTGGACCAGCTCGAGCAGCGTCTGCCCAGCAGCACCGACGACTTAGCGGACTTGCACCCCGGTGCGTTCCGGCCGGAGGACGCCACTGCTTTCTATGAGGACACGGTGGGCACGGGGCACCTGCTGGAGCTGGCGGCTTGGCATCTCTCCAGTGCGGACTACATCGCGGACACCCTGCGGTTGCAGGGCATGGCGGTGCAGGGCCAGGTGCTGGATTTCGGTGGTGGCATCGGTACCCACGCCCTCTCTGCGGCGGCGCTACCGGAGGTCGATCATGTCTGGTTTGTTGATCTCAATCCCCACAACCAGGCCTTTGTGCGGCAACGGGCGGAAAGTCTGGGTCTGGCGGACAAGTTCTCGGTACATCGTGACCTCAGCAGCACGGGCGATGTGCGTTTCGATGCGGTGGTCTGCCTCGATGTGCTGGAACACCTGCCGGATCCTTCGGCGCAGTTGTTGGAGTTTCACCAGCGCATGGCGCCCGGGGCCATCGCCCTTTTGAACTGGTACTTCTTCAAAGGGCATCAAGGGGAATACCCTTTCCATTTCGATGATCCGGCCCTAGTGGATGGGTTCTTCCGCACTCTGCAGGCCCAATTCCTGGAGGTGTTTCACCCTCTGCTGATCACGGCCCGGCTGTACAGGCGTTCCTGAGGCTGGAGCGATAAAAGGGAGGCAACAAAAAAGCCCCGATGCCAACAGGCATCGGGGCTTTGCGGTAATGATGGCTTGAAAACTCAGACCGCTGCAGTGATGTTGATGCGCTTGCGGTTGCGCAGGCCGCGGCGGATCGATTCGAACTTCACGATGCCATCAATGAGGGCAAACAGGGTGTCGTCCTTGCCTTGGCCGACATTGACGCCGGGCAGTACGGAGGTGCCGCGCTGGCGGATCAGGATGGAACCGGCGGTGACAGTTTCGCCGCCGTAGGCCTTCACGCCAAGGCGTTTGGCGTTTGAGTCGCGGCCGTTACGGGTTGAGCCTGTGCCTTTTTTATGTGCCATGAAAAAAGTACTGGTGGGGCGGTTGATGGAGCGAGGGGGAGAGGTCAGCTGATGGCCTTGTCGCCCACGGAGATGGACTCAACCATCACACGGGTGAGTTCTTGCCGATGACCACTCTTGCGGCGGGTTTTCTTTTTGGGGCGCATCTTGTACACGATCACCTTTGGTCCGCGGCGATGGGCCATCACCTTCAGCGACACGGTGGCATCCTTGACGTAGGGCTGGCCCAGGGTGGTGCCCTTGCCGTCCTGCACCAGGAGAACGTTCTCGAGCTTGATGGTGTCGTCGACCTCGGCCTGAAGCCGATCGATGTCGTAATAGCGGTTGGGCTGCAGCCAGATCTGGGTGCCCGACGCCTCAACGATGGCGTAGCTCCCGCTCTGTTCCGCGGCTGGTTTGGTGTCGGCCATAAGGTGAAAAGGCGCGTTCAGGCTCGGCGAACCGATTGAGGCCTGACCCGCAATCGGAAGACAAACAAAGATCTTCGTCTCTGACGCGCCCCATCGTCAAGATTCAGATACCTCGACGTTCCGGATGCTCGGATGGCCAGGCCGGCCCTCACTGTTGCTCTCGTGCTGGCCAGCCCAGCTTTGGTGGAAGCCTGCCGCCCATGGCTGCCGGCCAACCGTTACGAGTCTGTTGTTCTGACGGTTGCTGCTGGGGAGACTCTGGAGGCTGTTCTCGGACCCCGGCAGGACGATTTTGACGTTGTGGTGCTCGAGCAGAGCCTGCTCGACGCTGAGGCCAAGGAGCAATTGCTGGCGGCGGGTCTGCTTTTCCCCGCGGTGATTGTTGGGGAGGTGAAGGGGCAGGTGGACTACCACCCCGAAGAGCTGCATCTGCCCGACGACCAGCTGGCCCAACTTGGATACAACGTGGACGCGGCCATCTCGCGTTTTCTGCGTCAGGGGCGTGCCGATGGACGCCAGGACGACAGCAGCTCCTCCTCCTCCCGTGCCGTCAGCAACCTCTCCGACCGCCTGCAGGAGCGACTTGGCTATTTAGGGGTCTTTTACAAGCGAGATCCATCCCGCTTCCTGGGCAGCCTGCCCCCCGAGGAGCGCCGGGATCTGCTGTTGTCGCTCCAACGCACCTATCGGGACCTGCTGGCGAGTTATTTCAGCGATCCGGCTGCGGCCAATCAGGCCTTGGAAAGCTTTGTCAACACCGCTTTTTTCAGTGATCTGCCGATCACCCGCGCCGTTGAGATCCACGTGGATCTGATCGATGAATTCTGGAAACAACTGAGTTTGGAGGGCCACAAACATGACTTTCTTCAGGATTACCGCCTTGCGCTTCTCGACGTGATGGCGCATCTGTGTGAGATGTACCGGCGCTCCATTCCGCCGGACCTTCCTCTGTCGGGCACGGCCTCCAGCCGTGTACGTCGCCCGACGGATCAGTTCGATGCCTCGGAGGAGTCGTCATGAGTCCCCGCAAGACCTACATCCTCAAGCTCTACGTGGCGGGCAACACGCCCAATTCGATGCGGGCGTTGAAAACGCTGCGCAACATCCTCGAGACCGAATTCCGGGGTGTGTATGCCCTCAAGGTGATTGACGTGCTTAAAAATCCGCAACTGGCGGAGGAGGACAAGATCCTGGCAACGCCCACGTTGTCCAAGATTCTTCCCCCACCGGTGCGACGCATCATCGGCGACTTGTCCGATCGGGAGCGAGTGCTGATCGGTCTGGATCTGCTTTACGACGAGCTGTCCGATACGCCGCTCAACTCAAGTTTGATTGATTCGGTTGATGAGGAGACCGACACGACGATTTCTTCAGATCCTTAAGCGACATGGTGCGCTCCAGCACGGTTTATCTCCTGCTCACTACGGTCAAGTCATAGGTGGTTGCCATGCAGTTCCCTCCGACCAGCGGTCAGCCTCAAATGCAGGTTCAAAAGCTCCCGACAGGGATCGAGGGCTTTGATGATGTGTGCCAAGGCGGATTGCCGATCGGCCGCAGCACGCTGATCAGCGGCACGTCCGGCACCGGTAAGACGGTGTTCTCGCTGCACTTCCTCCACAACGGCATCAAGCAGTTCGACGAACCCGGCATCTTCGTCACCTTCGAGGAATCTCCCCTCGACATCCTGCGCAACGCCGTCAGTTTCGGCTGGAATCTGCAGGAAATGGTCGAGCAGGACAAGCTATTCATCCTCGATGCTTCGCCGGACCCTGATGGTCAGGACGTGGCCGGCAGTTTTGATCTCTCCGGTTTGATCGAGCGGATTAACTACGCCATCCGCAAATACAAAGCCAAGCGCGTCGCCATTGACTCGATCACGGCGGTGTTCCAGCAGTACGACGCTGTGTTCGTGGTACGCCGGGAGATCTTTCGGTTGATTGCGAGACTCAAGGAAATCGGCGTCACCACGGTGATGACCACCGAACGGATCGATGAGTACGGCCCAATCGCCCGCTACGGCGTTGAGGAATTCGTTTCCGACAACGTGGTGATTTTGCGCAACGTGCTCGAGGGAGAGCGGCGTCGCCGTACCGTTGAGATTCTCAAGCTGCGGGGCACTACCCACATGAAGGGCGAGTTCCCCTTCACCATGGGGACCCACGGCATCAGCATCTTCCCGCTTGGGGCCATGCGCCTCACCCAGCGGTCCTCGAACGTTCGGGTTAGTTCCGGCGTGCCGCGGCTGGACGACATGTGCGGCGGTGGTTTCTTTAAGGACTCGATCATCCTGGCCACCGGAGCCACCGGAATGGGCAAGACGATGCTCGTCTCAAAATTCATTGAAGACGCCTGCCGCAACAAGGAACGCGCGATCCTGTTTGCCTATGAGGAATCGCGGGCTCAGTTACTGCGTAACGGCACCAGCTGGGGCATCGACTTCGAGCAGATGGAGCAGGACGGGCTGCTCAAGATCATTTGCGCCTACCCCGAATCCACGGGCCTTGAAGATCACATGCAGATCATCAAGACGGAGATCAGCCAGTTCAAACCATCGCGGATGGCGATCGATTCCCTCTCCGCCTTGGCGCGTGGTGTGAGCCATAACGCCTTCCGTCAGTTCGTGATCGGGGTGACCGGCTACGCCAAGCAGGAGGAGATCGCTGGCTTCTTCACGAACACCTCCGAGGAGTTCATGGGCAGCCACTCGATCACCGACTCCCACATTTCCACGATCACCGACACAATCCTGCTGCTGCAGTATGTGGAGATCCGCGGCGAGATGGCCCGCGCCTTGAACGTGTTCAAGATGCGCGGTTCATGGCACGACAAGGGCATCCGCGAATTTGTGATCACTGGCAATGGCCCTCAGATCAAGGATTCCTTCTCCAACTTCGAGCGGATCATTTCCGGTGTGCCCCATCGGGTTACCACCGATGAGCGCAGCGAGTTGTCGCGCATCGCCCGCGGCGTCTCCACCGAGGACTGACCTAAAGCTCGACGGCCTCGGCGATGGCGTTGCGGCTGCGCCGTTCCGCCTGCAGTTGCAGTTCATCCTTGTCGGCCTCTGCCAGGGGCAGGTCGAACCAAAAGGTAGTGCCGACCTCGGGCTCACTCGCCATCTGCACTTGGGCGCCGTGTTTCTCGAGAATCCCCCGGACGATCGAAAGACCAAGTCCGGTGCCCACTTCCGTGTGAACGGCGTTTTCGACCCGGAAGAAGCGATCGAAGATGCGCTCCTGATCAGCGCTGCTGATGCCGCAGCCCGTGTCGGCAATCTCCACCCTCAGCTTGGGCAGCGGTGAGGTGAGGGCGCAGGTGGGTCCATCACTGCTGGTGATCGCTGTTCCCTCCACTGAACAGGCGTCCGGCCAGGGATAGGCCCGCAGCGCCAGGGGGCCGCCGGGGCAGCTGAACTTCAGGGCATTTCCCACCAGGTTGTCGAGCACCTGAAGCAGCAGGTCCCAGTTGCCCAGCACTTCGGGCAGTTCTTCGGGAACATCCAGCACCAGTTCTACTTGGCGATCTTCGGCATTCAGCCGGTAGGTGCGCAGGGTCTGCTCCATGGCCGGGCGCATGCTGACTGGCTCGAACTGCAGTGTCCGCCCCGATTCCAGCCGGGAGAGATCCAGCACATCGTTCACCAGCCGGGTAAGTCGATCGGTTTCGTCGTTGGCGACCCCGAGAAACTCCTTCTGTTCATCGGGGCTGAGGTGATCGCCGAGGTCGTGCAGGGTTTCGACGTAGCTCTTGATGTTGAACAGCGGCGTGCGCAGTTCATGGGAGACGTTGCTGATGAAACGGCTCTGGGCCGCATTCAGCTCCACCTCGCGGGTGAGGTCCTGGATGGTGACGGCGATGCCCTTGAGGGTTTCACCGCTGGCATCACGCACCGCCTGCAGAACGATGCGCAGGGTGCGTGCCGGTTCCCCCACGCTGCAACGCAGGTCTTCACTGTCTGCCGCGCCACCGAGCAGGGCATCGAGGGGACTGTGCAGCTCGATGGCTAGCAATTCCGGCAGTTCCCCCACCAGCTCCTGGCCTTCCAGGCTGCGTCCTTCCCAGCGGAACAGACGCCTCGCCGTTGGATTGGCCAGCACAATGCGGCCGTCGGCATCCAGCAGCATGGCGCCATCGGCCATGGTGGCGATCAACGACTGCTGCTTCACCTGGGCGGCGGTGAGCTCTTCGATGTTGGCCTCGTCATAGGCCTCGAGCTGGGAGGCCATGGCGTTGAAGCCGGTGAGCAATTCCCCCAATTCCCCGCCCACCGGCAGGTCAACCCGGGCACCGAAGTTGCCGGAGGCGACGGAGCGAACCCCCCGCAGTAGCTCCTTCACCGGTCGGGTGATGGTGAGGGCATTGAACACCGCGCCCAGGATCACCAGCACCCAGATCGAGATGAACACGGCCACGGTCACCTCCCGGGTGAGGGCGGCACTGGCCAGGGCGGTCTCATTCGGGTTCACCCCGAGGCCGAGAACGCCATAGTATTGCTTACCCCGGATCAGGGGGACGAACACATCGGTGACGGCACCCTGGGGTGTGAGGTGTTGTCGCACCAGTGGGTTCTGGGGGCGTCGACGCAGCTCGTCGGGCAGTTCCAGCCGTCGGTTGAGACGAAGTCCTCCATCGCCACTGCTGGGGGTGGCGCTGATGGGGATCCCTAAATAGACAACGCCTTCGGGATCGGCGAAGAAGATGTAGCGGACGCTGCGGCTGGAGCGCCAGAACTTTTCGGCGACGTTGGCCAGCTCACGGTCCTGCCCCTGCGCCACAAGTTCGGTGACGTTGCCGGCCAGCAGCAAGCCCAGATCCCGGGCGTAGCGCGTGTCGTTCATCACGGCATCGCGCTGAATTCCGTTCAGCGCAAAGAAGGTGATGCCCGTCATCATCAGGCTCACCACCAGGGTGGCAATCGCCAGCAGCTTGGTCTGAAGGGTGAATTCCGCCCACCAGGAGTTGATGCGGTCCCAGAGGTTCTGGTCGCTCCCTGGCGGCTTGCCATTGGGGGGAAGCGCCCAATCAGCGATTGCTGCTCCGCTGCCGCTGGTCATCCTCCAGAGCGCACCTGATGGCCGATGTCTCGACGGTAGGTGATTCCGGCGTAATCCAGCTGATTGAGGCCGTTGTAGGCCCCGGCAAAGGCGGCATCGAAGTCATCCCCCTGGGCGACGACGGCCAGCACCCGGCCTCCTGAAGTGAGTAGTTCGCCGGAGCTGTCGCGGCGGGTGCCGGCGTGAAACAGCTGATGGTCTGGGCTGGGGGCGAGGTCGATGCGAATCGCATCGCCCTTGCGGGGAGCCTCCGGGTAGCCCTCTGCAGCCGCCACAACGCAGGCACTGCAGCGTTCGGCAAGGCTCAGTTGCGGGGCCAGATCGAGGCGGCCCAGAGCACAGGCCTGCAGCACGGCGCCGATCTCAGGACCGAGCAGAGGCATCAAGGTCTGGCATTCGGGATCGCCGAAGCGACAGTTGAACTCGATCACCTGGGGGCCATCGGTCGTGATCATCAGGCCTGCATAGATCACGCCGCGGTAATCGATACCGCGTTGGCGCAGGGCCTTGAGGGTGCGCTCGAGCACGATGCGGCGCACCTCCTCCAGGCCCTCGGCATCCAGAAGTGGGGCGGGGGCATAGGCGCCCATGCCGCCGGTGTTGGGACCCCGATCGCCTTCGTTGAGGCGTTTGTGGTCCTGTGCCGGTGGCAACAGCACCATCCGCTCCCCATCGCAGAGGGCGAATACCGACACTTCAGGGCCCTCCATTCGCTCCTCCAGCACCAGCTGGGAGCCCGCAGCACCGAAACGCCCTTCAAAGGCTTCGCGGATGGCGGTTTCCGATTCCTCCACGGTGTCCGCCACCGTGACGCCCTTGCCAGCGGCCAAGCCATCGGCTTTGACCACCAGAGGACGTTGGACCTCCTGCAACACCGCCAGTGCATCGGCTTCACTGGTCACCGCCCAGTGGCCAGCCGTGGGGACCCCCGCTTCTTGCATTAGCTGCTTGGCCCAGGCTTTGCTCGCCTCCAGCTGGGCACCCACTGCTCCCGGGCCGAACACGGCAAAGCCCGCATCACGCAGGGCATCGGCGACGCCAGCGGCCAGCGGTGCTTCCGGACCCACCACCACCAGGTCGACGGCGTTCTGCTGGCAAAGCGCAATCAACCCAGCGCTATCGGTTTCGCCCACCGCCAGGGCGCTGCCTTCAATGCCGCCGTTGCCAGGGGTGGTCCAGACTGTCTCCAGGCCAGGACAACGGCCCAGGGCCCAGGCCAGGGCCTGTTCCCTGCCGCCGCCACCGACGACGAGGGCACGTTGGAGGGCGGGCAGCGTGTTGGGACGGGTGGACGACATGGCCATGGTTGCGGGAGGAACGGTTTGGGCCTCATATGTTTTCCTTTGTAGACTGCAGCCCACCATGGGGACTCCCTTTTTCCCCTTCGCCCTCACCTTTCTGGCTGCTGTCACGGCAGCCCTGGATCCGCAGGTGATGCGCGAGGAACGCTTTCAGATCGTTCTCGCTGAGATGGATCTGGCCGCGGCGGAGCAGGCTTGTCTTGACCCCCGCATCGTCAACTCCGATGGCCGTCGCCAGGCCTTGCGCGATCGGCTTCTGGAGCTGCATCCGGTCATCGACGCGTTGGAGCTGGTGCTGGCGAACGCTGAAGCCCTGATGAGCTGCGGTGCTCCAGAAGCCGCGGCGGTGGTACTCAACCGCTACAGCCCGCGGGTTGGCGATGAACGGCGTCAGTGGCTGCTGCTGCGCTGGCGTGCAGCAGCAGCGGCCCTGGATCACCGCCAGGCGGCTTTGGCCCTGCGCCGTTGGGTGGATGGCAACCTGAAGGCTCTGGATGCGCCGCTGTTCCCCGATCAGTTGTTGCCGGATCAGGTCAATGGGCTGGATCAGCTGGCTTTGCATGAAGCGGCCCTGGGCCACAACGCTGTGGCTGTGGAGGTGCAGCTGCTGGGGGACCTGACGGGCGTGCAGGGGGCGAAACGACTGGCGCGGGCGGCGCAATGGCTCGATGCCGATCAGTTCGAGCAGGCGGATCAACTGCTGGAAACCGCTTTGGATCAAGCGGCGGCCGCGGCGGCCTGGGGACTGGCCATGGACCTGCTGCATCAACAGCTACAACTGCAGCTGGTGGCTGGGGGCGATGGCGAGCGGCCGCGGCAGCGGATCCAACGGTTGGCCACTGTTCTCAACGATCGTTATTCGCTCCAGCAACTGCAGCCGGAGGCCGAACCCGATCCCCTCCTGCGTTCACCGCGGGATCCCGGAGGCCATGCTGATGTAAGACCATCAGCCGTTGCACCGTCGCCATGACGCCCGATCACGGAGAGCTGCTTTACGAAGGCAAAGCCAAGCGGGTGTTCGCTAGCACGGATTCCGACCGGGTGCTGGTGGAGTTCAAAAACGACGCCACCGCCTTCAATGCTCAGAAGAAAGCCCAGCTGGACGACAAAGGTCGGCTGAACTGCCAGATCTCAGCACGGTTGTTCGAGCTGCTGGAGCGTGAGGGGGTGCCGACCCATTACTGCGGTCTGGCCGGGGAGACCTGGATGCTGGTGCGACGGGTGGAGATCATTCCCCTGGAGGTGGTTCTGCGCAACACCGCCACTGGATCGCTGTGCCGTCAGACGCCGATCGCGGAGGGCACAGCCATTGAACCCGCCCTGCTGGATCTCTATTACAAGGATGATTCCCTGGGCGATCCGCTGCTGACTGAGGCGCGCGTGCGGCTGTTGGGGGTGGCAGACCCGGCGCGACTGTCAGCGATTGAACAACTGGCCTGCCGGGTGAATGCTGTGCTCTTGACGTTTTTTGAAGGGCTTGATCTGCAACTGGTGGATTTCAAGCTGGAGTTGGGGCTGGCATCGGATGGAACACTCCTGCTCGCCGACGAGATCAGCCCTGACACCTGCAGGCTCTGGGATCGCCGCAACAGCAATGCCGAGGACCGGATTTTGGACAAGGACCGCTTCCGCAAGGATCTCGGTGGGGTGATGGAGGCCTACGGGGAGGTCCTTAAACGGGTCCAAGGCAGCTGCCCCAACCCCCGCAACTGCCTGTAAGGTCAGCGCACCTTTTTGTGGCTTCGGCCCAG
>NZ_JBGKDP010000042.1:0-3285 GCF_042954245.1 Parasynechococcus sp. | reverse complement strand
GGCCATCCCGCTGCTGGTGGGTTCACCGTGAGAGCAGAGCTGGTGCATGCCCTGCATGAGCGCCTCTGCGCCGAGGCTGATGGCTGGCTGATGACCCAGTCCCAGGGGCGTCCCGTGCAACCCGACGCTCTGCTGCAATTGAAGGATGTGAATTGGGATCTGTGGCGCCACCTGCAATCCCTGGCCCCCTTCGGCATCGGTCATCCGAAACCGCTGTTCTGGTCACGGGGAGTGAGCGTTGAGGATCGGCGGGACCTCAAGAGAGGAAACCTGGCCCTGACGCTGCGCCAAGGGGAGAGTGAGCGTCGCGCCATCGCCTGGCGATGGGATCCATCGGCGCCTGTCCCCGAGTGCTGTGACGTGGCCTACAGCATTTCGATCAACCATTGGCAGGGTGAACAGCGTCTCCAGCTGGAACTCAAAGCCATCCGCGCCCATACGGAGGTGGTGTTGATCGACCGCGGGTCATGGCAGTACACCGCCCGCTGGACGGAAACCTCAGGCCTGACGCTCACCAATGGCGAGGGTGAGACGCTTCAGGCGAGTATCGAACAAGAAAAGTCCCTCACCAGTAATAACGACTTGGCGAGGGATCAGCGGGTGATTCAATTGATCGAGGAAGCCTGCCTGGGATTGGGGCTTCGTCCTTGAAGCGATGTGATCAGAGTGCGCCGCGGCGGTAGAAGAGGATGAAGATGACAGCGGGACCGGCAATGGTGATCATCGCCAGGGCGGCAAAGTTGGCGATCAGGTGAATGTCAAAGCCCATGGCGATGCAGCGCTATCCGAAATCGTTACGCCTCCCAGGCTACGGGGCTCTGTCCCGAGAGCGACGGATTGGTTCTGATCTCTGTGATGGCTTGTCACAGCTTCAGTCATGAGCCGAGAGACGCCGCTATGGACCTGCATCAAGCACTGCGGAGCCTGTTGCCGGCTCGCTCCGGAGGAACGGGCTGATGCCCTGGCGGCCTTGAGCGAAGAGCAACAACGCACTTATCTAGCCATGGTTGGGCCAGACGGATGGTGCATTCACTACGACACGGGCAGTCAGCGCTGCACGATTTATGAGGAGCGTCCTGACTTCTGTCGTGTCAGTGGCCTAGGCCGTCTTTTTGGCGTTCCCGATGATCAGTTCGATGCCTTCGCAATCGCTTGTTGCCACCAGCAGATTCGCAGCACCTATGGCGGTCGCAGTGGCGTAATGCGTAGGTTCAAGCGCGCTCAGACCGCGGGAGGTTCTGTTGATGAGTGAGCGAACCAGCCCTGAGTCGCGCAGCTTTGCTGCTGTGTTGTTCAGCACCTTCACCACGGTGTTTGTGGCTGAACTTGGCGACAAAACACAGTTGGCGACACTGTTGCTCTCCGCCCAGTCCGGCTCACCTGTTTTGGTGTTCATCGGTGCCGCGCTGGCATTGATTGCCTCCAGCCTTGTGGGCGTTCTCGTGGGTCAATGGCTGGCCAAAATCCTTCCGCCTGAGCGTCTTGAACTGATGGCTGGAGTGCTGATGGTGGCGCTTGGCATCTGGCTGGGTCTCCAGACCGCCCGTTCCCTTTGGCTCAATGCCGCGAGCTGACGATGGATTTTCCACTTCTGATTTCCACCTTCTTGACCGTGTTTCTGGCCGAACTCGGTGACAAGACCCAACTCGCCACCGTTGCCATCAGTGGCACGTCCAATCGCCCCCTGGCCGTGTTTCTCGGCTCATCATCGGCGTTGGTTCTTGCCAGTTTGCTGGGAGCCTTTGCCGGTGGTTCCGTTGCAACGGTGATTCCCAGCGACCTGCTTCAGCTGGTGGCCTCGCTGGGTTTACTTGTGATCGGTGGCCGCTTGCTAGTTCCTCTCTTCCGTGCTGCGGAACCCACCAAAGACGGGGATCACACTCCTTAGTCCTAGAGTGGAGTTTGAAGGGTTGACTCCGCACGGCCTGCTGAACAGCGTCGGCCAACCCTTCCATTCCTCCCGGCCCTGATGGTCGGTCTCTGCGTACGCCACGATGAAATTTACGGTTGCCGATCTGCTGGATCAGCTCTCGACAGATCATCCCTCTGAGCCAGACCAACTGGCCAAGATTCTCAAGCTCGGCAACAAGACAGATAAAGCGTCGCTTGAGCTTGCCGTTTCATCACTGGTGAAGATCGGTGTGATCGAGCAGACGACTGAAGGTGGTCTCACGAGACCTCAAGAGAGCGACCTGATTGATGCCCGCCTGCGTTGCAGCAGCAAAGGCTTCTGCTTCGCCATTCGCGATGACGGCGGCGAGGACATCTATATCCGTGACCATCAGCTGAACCACGCCTGGAATGGCGATCGTGTGCTGGTGCGGGTGACGCGGGAGGGCGGACGCCGCCGCTCTCCAGAAGGTGGCGTGCAGTGCATCCTGGAACGGGCCACTCAATCGCTGTTGGCTCAGGTGGAGCAGCAGAGCGATCAGCTGCTGGCATCCCCCTTGGATGACAGGCTGCTTGCCAGCATTGAACTGCCAGCAGAGGATTCAAAGCATCTGCCCGGCGATGAGGTCTCTAGCGTTGTCGAGGTATGCATCGACCGCTACCCAGTGGCTCAGCATGCAGCGGCCGGCCATGTTGTGCGATCTCTCCCACTCAACGGCGGACCGGCGGCAGATCGAAACCTGCTGCTGACCAAGGCTGGGCTTCAGGACCGTCCGGCAGCACCCCGAAGCTCTGGCAAAACCCCTGCGGCAAAGGGCCGGGTCGATCTCACCGCGCAACCTTCGCTGCTTCTCAAAGGATGGACCCAGGAGGATGCGCCGGGGTTGCCTGCCGTGCACGTTGAGGCCAAGGACGGCGGTTGTCGCCTCTGGGTCCATGTGCCCAGCGTGGGCGAGCGGATCGGGATGGGCAACAGCCTTGATGCCTGCCTGCGAGATCGCGGCGAAGCGCTTTGCCTGGGTGCAGTCTGGCAACCCCTGCTGACTCCGTCCCTCAACAAGGCCACCAGCTTCTCCGCAGGCTCCGAGGCTGACGCCATCAGCGTTCGGCTCGATATCGCAGCCAACGGTGAGGTGAGCGATTGGGAGTTTATGCTGAGTTCGGTACGCCCCGTCGCCGACGTGAGCGCCGACCAGTTGATCGCCCTTGCGGAACGCAAACCCAAGGCACGAAGCATCCCTGCGGCTCTCAAACCGATCAAAGACCAGCTCGGTCAGTTGGAGACCCTGCGGTTCTGCAGCACCCTTCTGTTGGAGCACGAGCGCAACGGTGGGGGTGTGCAACTCGATCTCTGCCCTCCACAGCTGGAGGCCCTTGGTGACCTACGCAGCGCAG
>NZ_JBGKDP010000041.1:0-3053 GCF_042954245.1 Parasynechococcus sp. | reverse complement strand
ATTGGGGCCATGCACTGATCACACCAACAGTGGTTTCGGTGGTACAGCAATGGCTGGGAGCCCTATGATCTACCCCGAGCAGGTGCTGGCGCGCTTCAGTCGCGCAGCGCCCAGCTATGACTGCGACGCGCTGCTGCAACGGGCGATGGCCTGGCGCCTGGCCCAACTCAGCCGGCGCTGCTCCATCCCGCCCGGCCTGTGGGCTGATCTCGGCACCGGCACCGGTCATCTGGCCGCAGCCCTGGAAGCGACTCACCCGGGACAGCAAGTGATCCGCCTTGACGGAAGTGCCGCCATGTTGAACAGCCACCCCCATGGAACACGCACCCTGCGGCATGACCTGAGCAGCGGGCTGCCGAACTGGCCGGTGCCACCGCAACTGCTGGCCTCCAGCTTTACTTTGCATTGGTTACCGGATCCAGCCCAGCAACTTCGGCATTGGGTGGATAGGCTGCCGAAAGGGGGCTGGCTGGCCCTGGCGGTGCCGGTGGACGGCAGTTTTCCGCAATGGCAGCACGCCGCCCGCGCAGCAAATCAGACCTGCACGGCCTTGACCATGCCGGTGCGGGAGCAACTGATGGCGGCCCTGCCGAATGGCGTGATGCAACGGGACGAGTGCCTGAGCTTCACCCAACACGCCGCCAATCCACTGCGGCTGCTGCGACCGATGAGCAGCATTGGCGCCTCCGTCACCAACGGGGGCCGGCTCTCCCCAGGCCAGTGGAAGGCCGTCTTCCGGGCTTGGCCCCAAGCCGACGCATCAGCCGGGTTCGCCCTGACCTGGAAGATGTGGGTCCTGATGGTGAAGCGATGAACGGCAGCGTCAGTCGCCTGGTGGTGTGCGGCACCGACACGGACGTCGGCAAAACCGTGGTAAGTGCGTGGCTCGTGCAGGGGCTTCAGGCCAGCTACTGGAAACCGGTGCAGAGCGGACTGGAGGGCAGCGGTGACCGCGAACGGGTGCGGCAGCTGTTGAACCTCCCGCCGCAACGGATGCTGCCTGAGGCCTATGCCTTCCGAGAGCCGGTCTCCCCCCACTGGGCCGCCGAACTGGACGACACGCTGCTCGACCCAGCCCAACTCGCCATTCCCAACCATCAAGGATCGCTGGTGGTGGAGACAGCTGGAGGGTTGATGGTGCCCCTCACACGCAACTGGCTCCAGATCGATCAATTGGTGAAGTGGCAGTTGCCAATCGTTCTGGTGGCCCGCAGTGGGTTGGGCACCATCAACCACACCCTGCTCAGCCTGGAAGCGTTGAGACGGCGAAATCTCACGGTGTTGGGACTGATCCTCAATGGCCCCCTCCATGCCGACAACCCGGGCACCCTCGAACAGTTCAGTGACGTCCCCGTTCTGGCGCAGCTTCCCCCCCAGGCCTCGCTCTCAGCAAGGGTTCTGAAGCGGCTTTGGCACGAGCAGGATCTCACCACTACATTCCGAAACGTGTTGCAGCGATCGTCCCCGTGACTTCACGTCAAACCCTGGCGACCCTTGCTGTTTCGGCACTTTGCGTCGGAATTCTGGTGCTGTTCACCGACATCGAAGGAAAGCTGGTGCGCTGGGTGAACTGCAGCGCCATCGCCACGAAGACGGAAAAGAACAGTGACGTTTGCCGCTGAAGACTCAGCCCAGGGCCTTTGAGCCGGTGGGGCAGGTGCCCAGTCGCATCGCGGCATGGCGCACGGCGATCCGCAGCGGCCATCCGTTACTGAGTTCAGCCTGGATCACCTCCAGCTGGGACGACGACCAACCCCGCAGCTCGAGATCACTGCGAATCGACTGCCAGTCGCCCTCCGGGAAAACGAGACGTCGCATGGCCGACGGCTCAGACCGCCTGGTGGGAATAAAACGCTTGGATTGACGACGGGTGCATAGGGCAGCCATCCAGGGCATCTCCGACAGCTCCAGATTCAATATGGCAAAAGCTGCCGCTGCTGCCATGGGGTCGATCCGCCATCCGAATCTATGGCCTCCCTTCACCCAGATGGCCAGCGCAGCCCACTCCCAACGGGTGGTGTCCGGAGACGGGGCTCTGCTGATTCGGGAACAGGGGGAACCGTTGATCGATGCCATCAGCAGCTGGTGGGTCACCCTTCACGGCCATGCCCATCCGGTGTTGGCCAAGGCCATCGCCGATCAGGCCGCCCGCCTCGAGCAGGTAATTTTTGCCGATTTCACCCATGAGCCTGCAGAACAGCTGGCCGTACGACTGAGCGGACTCTGCGGTCTGCAACGGCTGTTCTTCTCCGACAATGGCTCCACTGCAGTGGAAGTGGCGCTCAAGATCGCCTGCCAGTGGTGGGCCAACCAGGGCCAACCGCGCTATCAGATCGTCGCCTTCGACGGGGCATACCACGGCGACACCTTCGGAGCGATGGCCGTTGGCGAACGCAACCTGTTCAGCGCACCCTTTGAGGACAAGCTCTTTCCGGTCGCCCGGGTTCCCTGGCCGGCCACCTGGTGGGATGACAATACCGTGGAGGCCAAGGAAGCGGCGGCACTGGAGGTGCTCGAACGCGTGCTGGAGACACCGACTGCGGCGGTGATCCTCGAGCCTCTACTGCAGGGGGCCGGCGGCATGGCCATGGTGCGGCCCGAGTTTCTGCGACAGGTGGAGGCACGCGCCCGTCAGGCGGGAGCACTGCTGATTGCCGATGAAGTGCTGACCGGTTTCGGACGCTGTGGCGACTGGTTCGCCAGCCGGCGGGCGGGCATCCGGCCGGATCTGATGGCGCTGTCCAAAGGCTTGACGGGTGGATGTCTGCCGATGGGCGTGACCATGGCCAGCGAAGCGGTGTTCGAAGCCTTCGTCGGTGACGACCCTTCCCTGACCCTCTGGCACGGCCACAGCTTCACGGCCAATCCGCTGGGCTGCGCCGCGGCCAACGCCAGCCTCGACCTGCTGGAACGCAACCCCGCTGCCTTTCAACAGTTCGAACAACGGCATCGTCCACACCTCGAACGGTTGGCACGCCATCGGCGGGTGCAACACCCCCGGCTAACGGGAACAGTGGCTGGCTTCGACCTTGTTGTGGAGGGAACCTCCGGCT
>NZ_JBGKDP010000040.1:0-16382 GCF_042954245.1 Parasynechococcus sp. | reverse complement strand
GCGACTTCCACAAATCAGGAGCACCCTGCGGCAGCGTTCTAGGGCCGATGGCAACGGTTGGAGTTGAAGGCCATCCATCATCGGATTGCCCGGCGCCAGAGCGCCCACGCCTTTGCGTTGCAAGCCACGGGCCGTGAGCCGATCACGCATGGCCACCAGTTGACAGCGGCGCGAGCGCATCAAGCGCCATTCCCAGGGATCCCACTCACTGCCCTTGAGCCGGTGATAGCAGTCGCTTTTAGCCCATCCAGGACCACTGAGCCAGGTGTAGTCGCTTTTGGGAGTGCCGATGAAGCCGAAGGGAGCGCCACTGCTCCAGGCCATCAGCAGTGGCAGTAAATCGCCAACGGCAACGATGGGTTGGCGCTCATGCCCCAGGCGGCGCACCAATCGCCATTGCTTCCAACTCAGGCTGGGGAGTCCAGCCCTGACGTCTGCCAGCAGACCTCTCAGGCTTTGGTTGCTGAAGCCACCGCTTGGCAGGGCCGCTTTTGGCCCTAGGCGTGTCAACCACTCCTGCTGAACCGCAGCATCAAATACCCGGCCGGCGCCCACCAGAGGAAGCACGGTCAGGGGGCATCGCGGTGCGCGCCGATGGACGGCCTGAATGATCCGCAGGGTGATCAGGTCTTCGCCGTGGCCGTTGCAGAGAAACAGCAGAGAGCCAGAGGCATGGCTGATACGATCCCCTAATGGGGACGGCTGTTCCCGGGTGGCGGCATGGCCAAGTGGTAAGGCAGAGGATTGCAAATCCTTTATCCCCAGTTCGAATCTGGGTGCCGCCTTTGAATCCTCATCACAGTTGGGCCTCCGCGCTCATTCCGGCAACGTTGCGTGAGTGACTCTCGCAGCTGACGGTGTCCGCATCAATCCAGCAACGCCCCTGGGCAATGCGGGTTGCAGGAAGGCCCGTGGGGAGTCCTCTGGCATCAAAGCGGACCCATGACGTGCTGAGCAGGGTTGCACTCCAGCGGCGTGAATCCACACGGCAGCCAGAGTTGTCGCAGCTGAGCGGACTGCCTTGGTCTCCATCAAGGCTGACGAAGCTCAACTGGTAGCTGCCGCCCGTTGTTTGATCGTCTCCGATGAAACGAAGCCGCAGGCCACGGCTTCCGTTCGCGCTGATCTGCAGGCGTTCGCAGGCCAAAGAACGCCCCCCGACGACGATGCGGCAATGCACAGGCCTGTGCTCCAGACGGCCAAAGGCCAACGTTGGATTGGCCGTTGCCGGCACGGCGAGCAGCAGTCGTGCCATCCACAGATGAATCATTAGTAATTGCTGTCGGCGACGCACATGCCCAGGCAGCGAATGCCATTGCTGGCGGTTCTGCGGCAGTGGTTGCAGAGGATGCGTTCCGCGTCGGCAGTCGATCCCTCTACGGCCTGATCGGTCGATCTCGCAGGTTCCTGTGCGGGGGATGCGGTCATGACGCAGAGGGACGGGTCGATGGCGATCATGGCTGGCAGCAGTATCGCCCCGTTGAACGGCATCGGTTTCGGCACCTGGGCCTGGGGCAACAAGGCGGTTTGGGGATACGACGCCCAGCGGGATGACGCTCGACTTCGCGCCACGTTTCGACAGGCCCTCAGCTCTGGGCTCAACTTGATCGACACAGCGGATTCCTATGGAACGGGGAGCTTGAGTGGACGCAGTGAAGCGCTGCTTGGCGACTTCATGGCCGAGTTGCCAGCGCTACGCCGATCCCAGTTGAAGGTGGCCACAAAGTTGGCCCCATTCCCCTGGCGATGGGGACGTCGGGGCTTTGATGCCGCCTTTGAGGCTAGTCGAACGCGGCTCAAGGGGCAGCTGCGGCGGGTGCAGTTGCACTGGAGCACTGCCCGCTACGCGCCGTGGCAGGAGACAGGCCTTCTTGATGGTTTGGCTGAGCTCGTTCTGGCTGGCCGGGTGGACGAGTTGGGACTGTCCAACCTGGGCCCTCAACGCCTGGTGTTGATCCATCGCCGTCTGTTGGAACGCGGCGTTTCCCTGCGCAGCGTTCAGGTGCAGTGTTCGCTCTTGGCGCCTGCGGATGATCAGCTGCGCGAGTTGATCGCTGTCAGCAGAGACCTTGATGTGGAGGTGTTGGCCTACAGCCCTCTGGCTTTTGGCGTGCTGGGTTGTGCTCCCGGGGCTGAGGATAGGCGTCCCGCTACCTGGTTACGCCGCCGCTTGTTCCGTCGCCTGCTTCCGGCCAGCCTTGAGTTGCGCAGTGCCATGCAGGCCATTGCGACCGAGCGCGGGGCATCGATGGTTCAAGTTGCTTTGAACTGGTGCAGAGCTCTTGGCACAACGCCGATCCCGGGGCTGCGAACTCCAGAGCAGGCCAGGGATGTCGCCGCCGCACTGCAGTGGTCGATGTCGCCGCAAGAGCGTCAGCGGTTGGATGCAGTCCGACGCTACTTCAGCGAGCGGATGCCTGCTAATCCCTTTCAGAGTCGCTGAGTGTTGTGCTCAGGCCTCCGAGGCGGATTCAGGGGCCGGGCTCACCACTACCGGGAGACTGTCGCCGTCATTGCGAATCGGAATGACCTTGTCTTGTGAGGGTTCCAGGCGAGTGGGGGCAGGGGGAGTGTCCTGTTGCTGGGCGCAGGCGGCGAGGGCTTCCTGCAGCAAGGAATCAAAGGTGGCCCCGGGCAGTCGATGCCGGGCGACCTCCAGAAAGGTGCGCGGAAGCGACTCGCCTGCAGCGCTCCTCAGAGCAGGGTTGTTCTGGCGATGCTCCTGCTCGTCCTGAATGGCGCGGATGAACCGACGTGTGACGTCGCGTTTGGTGGACGCCTTGATCAGGGTGTCGCGCTCCTGAGGACCATGACTGAGCTCCTGCTCCATGTCTTGAATCCGCCGTTCGAGGCTCTCCAAAACCTCCTGGGCTTCCTTGCCGATGTGAGCCAGCTGCCCATCCGAAAGGTGGGGCATGTCGGCCACGAAGACCTTGCCGTGATCACGGAGCGTGAGAAAGGTTGGTCGTGCGCCCTGCCTGTAGCCCTGTTGCCTGTCCTGGCCTGAAGGCAAAGGACGCCTTGGAGGAACCGGACCTGCAGACGATCGACGGCGCGTGATGCGCTGGGGCTTATCAAAAGGCATTGAAAAAAGATGTATTGACGCCGCTATCGGAAGGGGTTCTGATGTACTTGGTAGCAGTTTATTCGATCCGTTCTGGGCCGGTGGTCTGCGTGCGGCATCAAACCCGTCTGAAACTGACGCAATCAGGCGGGCACTCCTTCCAGAACAGCGGCGCTGCCTGGAGTGTTGGAGGTCACGTTGCCAATCACCCAAGCCCAATGGTTTTTACCGCGGCAATGCTCGATCACAGCGGCTTCGCTCCCCGCCGGCACCACCAGGCAGAAGCCAATGCCGAGGTTGAACGTGTGCCAAAGGTCCCGTTCGGGAATGTCTCCGGCCTCCTGCAGCCATCGGAAGAGGGGTGGCCTTGTCCAGCTGGAGGCATCGATGCGCGCAGAGCAGCCGTCCGGCAGGCAGCGCGGCAGGTTTTCCGGGAGTCCTCCGCCGGTGATGTGGGCCATGCCGTGGAGCTCGCATCCGCTCTGCAGCAGGTGCTGCACCAGGTCGGCATACAGGGTTGTTGGCGCCAGCAGGTCGCCGATTAGAGGGCGTTGGTCGTCGCTATACACGGTGTTCGCATTTGCGTTGGCCTGTTCCAGCACCTTGCGCACCAGGCTGAAGCCGTTGCTGTGCACGCCGCTGCTGGCCACACCGATCACGCTGTCGCCAGGCAGGATGCGCTGGCCGTCAATGAGCTCGTCTCCTTCGACAACGGCCACACAAAAGCCGGCGAGGTCGTAGCGCCCCTGGGGGTAGAACCCCGGCATCTCGGCCGTTTCGCCGCCGAGTAAGGCGCAGCCGCTCTGCCTGCAGCCATCGGCGATCCCTTCAACAACCTCGGCCATTGCCGATGGCGCTAGGGCCCCGGTGGCCATGTAATCCAGAAAAAACAGCGGCGCGGCTCCTGAGGTGATCACGTCGTTGACGCACATCGCCACGAGGTCGATACCTACGCCGTGATGGCTGCCATGCTCCTGGGCCAGTTCCAGTTTGGTTCCGACGCCATCGGTGCCTGAGACCAACAGGGGCTTGCGCAATCCGGCTGGAAGACGCATTAGCCCGCTAAAACCGCCAAGGCCACCGATGACCTCCGGTCGGTGGGTGGCTTCCACAGATGCCCTGATGCGCTGCACGAACGCGCGCCCGGCCTCAACGTCAACTCCAGTGCTCTTGTAATCCATGGAACGAATCCGATGCATTGATCCTGCAATGCCGCGGAGCCTGTGCTGATTGTTCTGTCGGCACAGCATTTGATTGGCTGCACTTATCGGTCGTTGACTCTCTGCTTATGGTCGGGAGCTTGCGTTCCGGCGTTGATCTGCCAGTCGACACGCGGTTTAACGGTAGAGGTGGGCCTGGGTGGCTGTGCTGATCGCGGTGATGGAGCCCAGTTTCTTTCCAAGAGCACCTTTTTTAGGTTCACAGCAATCTTTTTGGTGAGGCCCGCCAACGTTCGAGAACTGCGCGTTCAGTTCTCGAACGTTGGCCACGCCGCTCTGCATGCGAGTCCTTCTGACGGTGGCCACGCTCTCCGGAGCGATTTCAGGCAGTGCGGCCCTCCTGCCCGTCGTGGCCAGCGATTTCCTCTCGGTCAACAGTGCAGAGCCCCTTGATCCTCTGGATCTGGCGGTCGAACCCCAGGCCCCTGAGCTGCAGGCAACCCTTACTTCTGATGAGCTCAAACCGGTCGTTGCACCTCCCGCCTCTGAACTCCCCAAGCCGAAGCTGAAGGTCGTACCGGAGATAGTGAAGGTCATCACTGGTGAGGCCAGTTGGTATGGCCCCGGTTTTTATGGCAACCCCACAGCCAATGGTGAGGTCTACAAGCCCGGCACGATGACGGCGGCCCACCGCACGCTTCCCTTTGGAACGAAAGTGCGCGTCACCAACCTCTGGAATGGACGCTCGGCCGTGATTCGCATCAACGACCGCGGCCCTTTCATTGATCACCGGGTGATCGACCTGGGCCACGGCGCTGCCTCTGATCTGGGGTTGACCGCCTCTGGAATCGCCCAGGTCAAACTTGAGGTGCTGCGCTGAGCTGCGTCGTTCTCTCCACCCAAGCCGAGCTGGAGAACTTCCGGGCCAACCTCAGTGGACCCCTGCAATTCGTGCCCACTATGGGGGGGCTGCATCAGGGCCACGGCGAACTGATTCGCCTCGCTGCGGCACAGGGGCCTGTGTTGGTGAGTGTGTTCATCAACCCACTCCAATTCGGGCCAGCTGAAGACTTTGATCGCTACCCGCGAAAGCTCGAAGCGGATCGTGTTTTAGCCGAATGCTCTGGCGCCCATGTCCTTTGGGCCCCGAGTGTCGACGCCATCTATCCAAGTGGGCTCCAGTCAGCGGTGTCGCGCTCAGCACCGGCAGACCTGCAGACCCATCTTTGTGGAGCCTCTCGTCCCGGTCACTTTGATGGTGTGGTCACGGTCATGGCCCGACTGCTGCAGCTGGTGGAGCCGTCTTGCCTTTGGCTGGGTGAAAAGGACTGGCAGCAACTGGTGATCCTGCGCCGGCTGGTGGCCGATCTTGATGTGGACTTGGCGGTGAAGGGCGTTCCCACCGTTCGTGAATCCGATGGTTTGGCGTTGAGTTCCAGAAACCAATACCTCTCCTCTGCTGATCGGGCTCGAGCCGCTGCTCTGCCGGCGGCACTGCGTCGTGCCGATCCCAGCGATCCCGAGACTTCGGTGCGTCAGAGCCTCGGTGAAGCAGGGCTTGAAGTGGAGTATGTAGAGAGGGTCGCCCCCTTCACCCTTCAGCCCTGTGGCTCTGAAACGGCCATCTCACTGTTGGCCGCGGCGGTGCGTTGCGGGACGACCCGTTTGATTGATCACGTCTTCCTGATGACCCGCCAGCCTCTCGTTGCTATTGATGGCCCTGCCGGTGCTGGCAAAAGCACCGTCACCCGCGCTTTTGCTGAGCGGATGGGGCTAGTCTACCTTGACACCGGCGCGATGTACCGGTCGGTGACCTGGTTGGTGCAACAGAATGGTGTAGACCCCCAGGATGCGGCGTCCATTGCACTGCTGTTGAACGACCTTGACCTTCAGCTGCGGTCGCTACCCGGTGGTGGCCAACAGGTGTTGGTGAATGGGCAGGACGTGAGTGAAGCGATCCGCTCGCCGGACGTCACAGCGTCAGTTTCGGCAGTGGCTGCGCACCGTTGTGTCAGGCAAGCGCTGACCTCTCAACAGAAAGCGATGGGTGCCAAGGGTGGCTTGGTGGCGGAAGGTCGCGACATCGGCACCGCCGTTTTCCCGGATGCTGATCTGAAAGTGTTCCTCACAGCCACGGTGAGCGAACGGGCCCGCCGCCGCGCTCTGGATCTGGAGCAGCGGGGTTTCTCGGTGCCTGAGCGATCTGAGCTCGAGGCACAGATCGCTGAGCGGGATCACCTCGACAGCACGCGTGAGGAGGCCCCCCTGGTGCAGGCGGAGGATGCGGTGGAGCTCGTGACCGATGGCATGAGCATTGAGGCTGTGATCGATGCCCTGGTGGGGCAGTTCCGTTCTCGGGTGGCCGAAGAGGCCTGGCCTACGCCGGCGGGCTGAGTTCGTCGAGCAGGTTGGCGCAGGCGTCCTCGAGCAGATCGAGCACATGCTCGAAGCCCGCCTCGCCCCCGTAGTAGGGATCAGGCACCTCCGTTTCGGAGAATCCCCGGGCGTAGCTGAGCATTGGCTTGATGCTGGCCGTTGCTCGTGGCCCGGCTTCGCGGGCCAGTCCTTGGACGGCCGTGAGATTGTCGTCGTCCATGATCAGCACCAGATCGAAACTCGAGAAATCGTCGAGGCTGATCTGTCGTGCGCGGCTGGGCAGCTGAATGCCGCGACGGTTGGCTGCAGCCTGCATGCGTCGGTCCGCCGGATTGCCCACATGCCATCCGCCCGTTCCAGCGGAATCCACCACGAACTGATTATTGAGGCCACGCTCTTCAAGCAGATGCAGGAAGACGCCTTCGGCCGCTGGTGAGCGGCAGATGTTGCCGAGGCAGACGAACAACAGTTTCTGGGTCATCCGGCGTTGAGGCGCTGGAGGGCTTTCAGAGCCCGCAGCTGCACCACCCTGACACCCTCCGCATCGGACGCGAGCTGGTTCAGTGCGGCCCGGCCCTGTTCGGCCAGGTGCACTGACACAGCCGCGCTGTTCAAGCGTTGCTCGAGTCCGTAGGCCGCTGCATAACGCACCACCCACTCGTCGTCTCGCACGGCTTTGAGCAGTCCCTTGAAACAGCGCTCAAGCTGATTGTGCTCTGCGTCTTCACTGAGCTCTAAGTCCGCCAGGCCACGGGTTGCTGAGCGCCGCACGCTCGGAGCGATGTCGGCCTGAAGGGCATGTTCAAGGAGGTCAAGACCCCGTGGATCCCGCAAAGCGGCAATCACCTTCACCACCCAGGCCCGTGCGCCGTAATTGTGGGCATCCAGGCTCACCAGAAGGATGGGAACGATGTCCCGTCCCAGTTGAATCAGCCCCTGTGTTGCCACGGCTGCCACCGCTGGATTGTTGAACCCCAGCACCTTCACGAGCGGCTTGGCGGCCTCAAGGTCGTTGAGTGCACAAAGGGCTTGCGTTGCTTTGACCAGCTCAGGGGTGCTGGTGGCCCGCTCGAGCGTCTGAAGCGCCTGGTCCAATGCTGTGGTTGTCATCAGAGCAGCCCGTCCATTGCGTCGAGGACGTCATTGGGTTCGTCGTTGCGTTCCGCCACCTCACTGAGTGCAACCAGCTTGAGGCTGGGTTCCACCGCAGCCGAGCGGATCGAGGGCACGGCGGCGATCCAGCCGGTGGCGCCGAGGTCGAGCAGCGCGCCACGGCGCACCAGGGATTCTGGATGGTTCAGCAGCTTTTTCAGTTCCATACCCCAGTGATCAAGTCCGGTCAGCTGCAGCAAAGCTCGGTAGGCCGCTGAACGGATCAACGGCCGAGGGTGCTCTGTGAACGGCTGAATCACGGCGAGATTGCTGCTGCTGCCAACACCAATGTCACCGAGGGCTTCCAACAGCGCTTCACAGGGTTCGTTGAGCAAGGGGGATGAGGGCTGCTCAGCCCCTGCTCCCTCCAATCCACTGACCAGCAAACCACGGATTCCCTGAACAGCCCCACAGCTGCCCATGGCACCAAGCGTGCGGACCACCTCCTCCCGCACGGTGTAATCGTTGGAATACAGCAGCGCCAGAAGAGGTTTTTCTGCTCTCGTATCCCTGAGCAGACGTAGAGCACGGATCGCGTTGAGAGCGACACCGCGTTGCTCTGGATCAATTGGCGTCGCATTCAGTGCTTCAACAGCTCTGAGCAGAAGAGGGATGGCATCAGGATGCTGGCTGCGCATTTTCCCGAGCCACCAGGCGGCGTAGTACTGCGCCGAAGGGTCCTCCGTCTGGCGGAGGTTCTTGATCACCTGCGTTTCACTCAGCGGTTCCATCACACCCAGGCCGATGCCATGTCGGCCGTCCAGCTTTGAGTTCGTTTGAACTGGAACGGTCCTGCCACCGAGCCCCAGCAACGCTCATTCGTTTCCGGGTCATGACCGCGATCGAGTGTCGAAAGAGAGTCTCCCTGCAAGTGAAAGCTGCTCACCAGCACGGTGTCTTTGCCATTCCGTTGCACGATGCATTTGCAGCCTGGTTCCATGGCGCCGTGGTAGCCGTCTGGCTGTTCGAGCACTTGGTAGTGGCACTGATCCAGGCTGATCAGGTCACTGTCCTGAATGGCTAGGCGTAGTTGCGGATCAAACGTGGCTCCGGCGAAGCATTCCGGATCTTGGAAGATGTGATTCCAAAGCTTGATGGCGCCGGAGGCCTGCTCTTCAGCGCGGATCATGCGCAACCGGTAGGGATGCTTGGGATCAACGGCATAGGTCTGCTCGAGCAGGATCGACCCTGGATGTAGCTGTATGAGCGGGCGATACCTCAGAAAGATGTGGGCATACAAGGGAGGGTTGTCGAAGGCTTGCTGCTGGTTGCTGTATTCGCCGCAGAGCAGGTTGAGAAAACGCTGAACGTTGGGTGTCATCACAGCGCTCTGATGGGGCCGAAAAAGAACAATAAAAAAAGCCCCCCGAGGGGGGCTTGGAACGCAACGTCAGCTAATCAGATCAGGGCGTTGATGGCGTAATCGATGTAGCTGTTGGCTTCGGTAGCAGCGTCGCCGCTGAGGCCGTGGTTGGCCTTGATGTGCTTCAGAGCTTCCACATACCAGGAGGGGGAGAGCTCAAAGGTGCGGTTGATCTCGTCGAGACCGGCGATCAGGTAGTCGTCCATGGGGCCGGTGCCGCCTGCCACCAGGCAGTAGGTAATCATGCGCAGGTAGTAGCCCACGTCACGGGAGCACTTGGCTTTGCCTTCCGCAGTGGCGGAGTAGTTGGACCCCTCCATTTGGGTGGTGTAGGGGAATTTGGTGTACACGGCCTGGGCAGCGCCATTCACGAGGGAATCAGCCTTGCTGGTGAGAGCCTTGGCAGCCTCGAGGCTGGCCTTGGCGCGGTTGAAGCGACCGGAAGCAGCCTGAACTTCGGTGTTGCTCAGGAAGCGGCCCTGGGAATCAGCTGCTGCAACAGCTTCGGTGAGGGGAGTTTTCATTGATCGTTATGTGAATGAAAGACGTCGAATCCAGGCGCCGATCAGGCAACGGAGGCGGCGGCGCGGTCGAAGTAGGTGCCGACTTCGCTGCTCAGGGAGGCGCAGTCACCAGCGGTGATGCCAGCTTTGTCGTTGACGATGGCCAGAGCGGCGTCCTTCATCAGGTTCACGCCGGCGGCAACGGAAGCACCGGGGGTGCCGAGGGCCAGGTAGGTCTCACGCAGGCCGTTCAGGCAGCGGTCTTCCATCACGGAAGCGTCGCCGGTGAAAGCGGAGTAGGTGACGTAGCGAAGGATGATCTCCATGTCGCGCAGGCAAGCAGCCATGCGGCGGGAGGTGTAAGCGTTGCCGCCGGGGGCGATCAGCGCAGGCTGCTGAGCGAACAGCTGGCGGGCAGCGGAAGCAACGATGGTGGAAGCGTTGCTGGAGATGCGGTTGACGGCATCCAGACGCTTGTTGCTGTCGGAAACCATGGCAGCGAGGGCGTCGATCTCGCTGGTGCTGATGAATTGTCCCCGGGCGTCGGCCTGGGCGACAACCTTGGTGAAGGCGTCGAACATGGTTGTTGTTCCTGTGAACTACGTCTGGAAGGGAATTTCAGACTTGGAGGGATGGCAGAAGGCTATTGCCTCGATCCCGACGTTCGCGATTCTGACCAACTGCTCGGAAGCCTCCCGAAAGCTGTTCATAATGCTTAACTCCCTTGCGGCGACAAGGAAGTGGCGGCGGCTTCTTCGAGGTCAAACAGCACGCCGTGGATGTACGACTCCGTCCATTCGCTGCCGTAGAAGCGGGTCAACATGCCGCGGGCCGGATCTTTCTCGGCGCGATAGGCCGTGTAGCGCTTCTGGCCCGAGAGCAGGAGTGCCGCACGCTCATCGTCAACAGCCTGCGCCTCCTCCACCAACGCCAGGTAGAGCTGGAGGTAGTCCGCAAAGGCCGGACGGATCACGCGGTCAATCAGCGCATCACCTTCCTCCCCAAGTGGAATTCGGGTCCAGAGAAAGGCAGGCGAGAAATACGGCTGTGCCTCGTCAGGAATGGGGCCCCCGTCGGGCAGTTCGGCGCGCCAGCGCTCGAACAACGGCATCAGTCGCTGCCAAACCGGACCCGTGTGATCGGGATCTGTCTTGTCGACAGGCTGAAGGTCAAGAGCGAGCAGGTGCCCGTTGGGCAGCGTCACTAGATCGGCTCCAAAGAAAGGAAGATCAAAACGGCTGCTGGGGTTGATCACGAAATTGAGCACCGATGCAGCGGCACCGGCTTCAACGCAGGCACAGCGCACCTGGCGCAGCTTCTCGGTCGAGCAGGCCCAGGTGGCCGTGCTGACGGGAACAGGCTTCGCCTTGGATCCCGTGCTGCCCTCTTTCTGCAGGAATCGTTTTGCAACCGGATAAGGGTTCGGCTGCAGAGGGGCCAGGGCTGCGACGGCGGTGTCGAGAAAAGGCTGCCAGCGCCATCCAGGGATCTGGACGGGATCAAGACTCGACGTGCGGAGGGGGAGGCTCATGCGGGCTGACTGGCGGGGAAGAGGAATTCGTGCAGGAATCGGTCGGACCAGTCCTTGCCGAAATGACTGGTGAACAAGCCGTGGGCTGGATCGCGTTCAGCGCTGTAGACGTCGTAGGCGTTCTGGAGTCGTTCCACCTCGGATGCCGCCAGTACTGACTGCCCTTTGGCCTGGTCATGCATCGACCAATAGGCCGAGAGAAAGGCATCGAAAGCTTGGGGAAGCGATCCCTCCGCTTCGTCGGCACCACCGCGGCAGAACAGCAACCAAGGGGAGAAGTATTGGTTGGGATCGAAGGAGCGCATGGTTTCCTCACCGTTCAGGTCGGGGTACTGCTCGTGCAGAGCCCTGAGTCCTGTGAAGTGCCGCTCCAGGTAATCCTTGTCCTGAACCAGCGGCTGAAAGTCGAGAACAGCCACCAACTTCTGACGGGCGCCGAACCAGAGCAGGTCCACCCCCATGAGCGGGTGGTCTAGGCCGTGCTCGGGATAGGCCACTGAGTTGAGAACCTGCAGGCTGTCGCCGGCATCGAGCCGGGTAACGCGCCAACGGCGGAAGCCTGGAACATTCCAGAGCCAGCTTTCGATCTTGCCGCTGCTCTTGCTGGATTGGCAGTGTTGCAATCCCTCGGGCACAGCAGCAGGTTGGCCTCCCCGCTCCTGAATACCCTGATGCAATTGCTTGAGAAAGGAGTCGAACATCAGTGTGTGGTCTCCAGCACGGGTAAATCAGCGATCTGGCGGGCCTTGTCGGCCATGGCCTTGATGTCGTCGTCGCTGGGGCAGCGCAGTTCAGTGCAGTACGTCGTCATCGACACCCCATCAAGGCACTGCACGGAACTCACGCGCATGCGCACCTGATCGGTCACGAACCAGCAACGTTCTGTTCCCACGTTCGTGTCGTAACGCGTCGTGATGGTGAGAACGCCGTCGTCGGCAAAGGCGTAAGTGCTCACCACCGATTTCTTCTCGACGTAACCGACGTCTCTAAGCAAAAAGCCCTTGCGGGGGTTGCCCTGTTCAGGCACATCGACGATGACGGCGGCGTAGTCGTCGTTTCTAACCGCTTTTTTGAGGTTGCTTTCCCACCAGAAGCGGCCTCCACCAGCGGCGCGGTCTGTCGCCACCTGAAGTGCGTTACAGACCCGCTGCACAACGGGGTCGGAAGCAGCGAATGGCTCGATCACCAGATTGGAATCAGCCGCTTCATCGTCCTGATGGTCCAGGTGATGAATGGAGCGGCGGTTCAACCAGGTGCCGCGGCTGGCCTTGAGGAAGTCCGCCATGGTCATTGGCGGCACAAACGAAGTCATCGCTCAGGCGTTGGTCATGATCTCTTGCTGCTTGAGCAGTTGCTCCAGCACCTCTTCCAGCCGTTGCAGTTCCGCATGCTCAGCAACAGTGGCGTCGATTCGCTTCTGCGGCAGCTTCAGTTTTTTCCCCATGGCGATCACGTCATCGCGCAGGCGGTTGCGGTACGCCTCGAGTTCTGCAATCGAGTCGTTCAGTTCTTGCAGCGTGGGTTCGGCCATCGGTGCTCGGCGGTCGCACGAGGGTAAGCCGCATCAGGGATCTGCTGGTGATGTCTTTCTGGCGGCCCTTTCAGTAATAGATGTGGGTCGAAAAATCTGAATGCAAGCCGGGAAAGTGCTCTGATTGCTCGCCAGATGGCCTTATCGCCGCTGGACAGTTCTGCATCAACTTGCAATATTTGTCGGCTAAGTGACGAACCGTTGCGCGAACACCCCCCTGCCGCAGGGGTAGCCCGTTGACCCGGTTACTTTTTTAGGGCGCTTCGCAGGCCAAGCCTGAAACGTTCAGCTCGATTCTCTTTTTGAGGAAAGCGCCGTCGTTTCACACCTGGTAGTCGAGAAGCATTCCCTCCCCCTTGTCTGGCTTTCCAATGCTCGACGCATTCTCCCGTTCCGTCGTCTGCGCTGACGCCAAAACTGCTGCTGTGGGTTCTGGCGATATCGCCGCTCTCCGTCAGTACGTTGCTGAAGGCAACAAGCGTCTGGACGCTGTCAACGCCATCACCTCCAATGCCTCCTGCATCGTCTCCGATGCAGTCACCGGCATGATCTGCGAGAACACCGGTCTGATCCAGGCAGGTGGTAACTGCTACCCCAACCGCCGCATGGCTGCTTGCCTGCGTGACGGTGAAATCGTTCTTCGTTACATCTCCTATGCCCTGCTGGCTGGCGATGCATCCGTGCTGGATGACCGCTGCCTGAACGGCCTCAAGGAGACCTACATCGCTCTGGGCGTTCCCACCCAGTCCGCTGCCCGTGCTGTGGCCATCATGAAGGCCTCCGCCACCGCCCACATCGGCCAGACCAACACCCCGGCTAACGGCGGCACCAAGTTCCGCAAGATGGAGACCATTCAAGGCGATTGCTCCGCTCTTGTTGCTGAGGCTGCCTCTTACTTCGATCGCGTGATCAGCGCCGTCGCCTGAGTCAATCGGGTTTTCCCATTTCCTCAACACCAACCTCCATCTAAAGGATCTCCACGATGAAATCCGTCGTCACCACCGTTGTGACCGCTGCTGACGCAGCCGGTCGCTTCCCCTCCCAGAACGACCTCGAAGCCGTCCAGGGCAACATTCAACGCGCCGCTGCTCGCCTCGAAGCCGCTGAAAAGCTGGCTGCTGGCCTCGACGCCGTGACCAAGGAAGCTGGCGATGCCTGCTTCAACAAGTACCCCTACCTCAAGCAGCCCGGTGAGGCTGGTGAGAACCAGACCAAGGTGGACAAGTGCTACCGCGATCTGGGCCACTACCTGCGCCTGATTAACTACTGCTTGGTTGTCGGCGGCACCGGCCCTCTGGACGAGTGGGGCATCGCCGGCGCTCGTGAGGTATACCGCACCCTGGGTCTTCCCACCGGTCCCTACGTCGAAGCTCTGACCTACACCCGCGACCGCGCTTGCGCTCCTCGCGACATGAGCCCTCAGGCCCTGAACGAGTTCAAGTCCTACCTCGACTACGTGATCAACGCTCTGTCCTGAGCGCCTGTTTCGCGTCACTCATTCATAGGAATCAGGAGGCCAAAAGGCCTCCTTTTTTAATACTCATGTCGACGGATGTCGTTCAACTTGGATGATGTTCATTGGTAGCAGTGCTCCACTTAGGCTGCAAAGAACCCTGATGTTCAGGGGGCTTTGCAGTTTTTAAGTTCTGATGACTTCTCAGCCGCAGGTTGAACGTACGGATCTGGACGCGTTGTTTGCGGATCTGGCCCATCCCAACCCCCATCTGCAGACCCAGGCCTATTTGGCGATGGTTGACCATTGGCCAAACGAGTCGATGCCACGCCTGATTTCGCTGTTGGATCAACCCGATGTGTCCTTGCGTCGCGCTGCTGTGCGAGGGCTCGGAGCCTTTGGTGCGACAGCACTCCAACCCCTGGCGGAGTTGTTTGAAGCAAGCACGGACGGCACGGTGCGCGCCAGCTGCGTCAAGGCCTACGCCCAGATTGCATCCAATTACCCGGATCAGACCTTCTCCGCTGCCTCGATAGCTGTGCTGGAGAAGGCACTGTCGGATGACTCCCCCGTGGTGTCGCAGTCGGCGGTGATGGCCCTTGGCCAGGTGGGTGTTCAAGCGCTTCCGTTGCTGATTCAGATCTGCAAGGGAGACAACATCGCCCATGTGCAGTCAGCTGCCATGGCGTTGGCCGAAATTTCTGATCCCAGTGCAGAAGCCTGTCTCAGAGAGGTGCTGGCAGATCCGTCCACCGACCCGCTGTGCCGGCAGATGGTGGAAGCCTCCCTCGGCCGGCTTGAGAGCAGCCGCTAGGCAAAAAATACGGGACAAAGGCCCCTCAGCCTTCATCCCGTAGGTACGCATACAGTGCTCGACGCGAACACCTCGAATGTGACATTACGTGAACGATGCACGCATCTGTGTTCAATTGTTCTTGCTGAGCTGACTCACAGCAAGCTTGAGCACCACAGCGACTGACGGGTCGCTTTCCGTCCTCATGCACTCCTGGAGTTGCCTGATCACGGAAGGGTCCTCCAGTTTCATCAACGAGAACGCAGCATTTTTGCGAATAAGTGCTGCTTCGTCCCGCAGGTTCGGCAGCAGTAGTGGGATGGCCCATTCGCTTTCATTGAGTTTGCCCATCAGGGTTGTCGCTTCAGCGCGTACGTCCTTATCCGGATCTTGAAGCGCTTTGGTGAGCAGCTGACGCGCATCCTCATCACCAAGGTTCTGGATTTGATCCCCGAGGGCGGCGATGGCTGCTGTGCGGATCTGGGCATGGGGTGATTGGGCAGCCTTGCGCAAGGCCTCCGGGGCCCGTGCGCCCACGAAGGCCAGCCCCCAGCTGGCCAGGCCTGTTTGCATGGGGGTGCTGACGGGGTCCACCAGGATGTCGAGCAATCCGTCAACGGCAGCGGGGCCAATCGCTGCCATGGCGCCGACGGCCGATCCCTGGACGACCGGATCGGCATCGTTGAGCAGGGCCTTCAGTAGGAATTGAAGGGCGCGTTGATCGGAAATCAACGTCAGCGTTTTGGCGGCCGCGCGGCGAACCGTCACGTTCTCGTGGTCGCACATTGCTGTGCAAAGGGCTGGAACGGCAGCACCGCCAACGGTGCCGAGGCTTTCGGCGAAGGTGAGGCGCAGCAGTCCACGACGGTCGCCCAGGCCGGCCACCATGCGCTCGATTGCCTGGGTGTCACCAGCGAGACGCTCACCCTGCCGCAGTTGTTGCTTCAGCTCCTCAGCCAGTTGCTCCGCTTCCTCTTCGCTCAGCTGAATCGTTTCAGGGCTGCTTACGGGAGACATCGATTCGGTCACGGCAAGGCTGAAGCAGCCATTCATTATCCGCTTCTCCCATCGCTAAGCTCACGGAGATGCACTGTTTGTTGTGACCCGATTCGTCCTTTCCCACAACCTGCAGATCCAGGATTCCGCGGTACCTTCTCTCGCGTTCGAGGCCCTGGCCAAGGTGTTGGCCGAGCGGTGCGATTCGGTGACATCGTCGGAAGCGCTCAGCCACCCGCATTGGAAGATCAGCCTCGAGTCCACGGCGACTCCGGGAGAGTTGGCTGAAGAGATCAGTCAGGCCTGGCGAAAGATCCGAGCTGATCAGGGGCACTCCACTGACCATGCCGTGATGGCTCTTGGTGGTCGCAAAGATTCGGAGGGCACACCCGGCGCCCTGCTTCAGGAGGGCGGCTGGGGTGTGGATGTGGTGGAAACCCGCGATCCAGACGGGTTTTTG
>NZ_JBGKDP010000039.1:0-8419 GCF_042954245.1 Parasynechococcus sp. | reverse complement strand
TGATCGACGGCTTGATGCCCCAACGCCCTACCCCTTCACGCCCCTTCGTTCGGCTGGTGCTGGCCATAAGCCTTGACGGCCGCTTGGCGCCGCCGGAAGGGGGTGCCGCCCAGCTGGGCGGTGAGGGTGACCGTCGTGCTCTGGAGCAGGCGCTCGCCTGGGCGGATGCCTGCCTGATCGGTGCCGGAACCCTGCGGGCCCATCAGTGCACCTGCTTGATCCGCAGCCCTCAGCTGCTTGAGCAACGCCGAAGCGAGGGGCGAGCCGAGCAGCCAGCTGCTGTGGTGGTGAGCCGATCCCCCGACTTCTCAAGCACCTGGCGGTTTTTTGATCAGCCGCTTCAGCGTTGGCTGCTGGCTCCTGAACCTGTGGATCAAGGCTTTGATCGTTGGTTCCCTTTGGCACCAACCTGGCCGGAGCGGCTCAAGGCGCTTGGAGCGGCTGAGATTCAGCGTCTGGTGCTCCTGGGTGGCGCCCACCTCACCTCTGATCTGTTGCAAGCCGATTGCGTCGATGCCCTCCAGCTCACCTTGGTGCCCCGGCTCCTGGGCGGCCGCTTCAGTTGGTTGCCTTGCACCGATGCGCCGTTGCCAGCTGCCTTGGCGCAACCAGGTGCTTGGCAGTCCGATGGCGCTGAGGATCTCGGGGATGGGGAGTGGCTTATTCGCTACCAACGGATCCGAATGGAACGCCCTTGCAGCCCTAATCAGCCCATTCGTCCTGCTGGTTAAGGTCATCGCACAAAGGCCAAAGGCACCGTCGCAATGACGTCACTCACGGCCCGCTGGCATCGCTCCATCAACGAGATCTCGGAGCAGCAGTGGAACAGCCTGGTGGGAGCTGACGCGATCCCCTTTTACCGCTGGAGCTGGCTGGAGGCTTTGGAAAGCTCAGGCAGCATTATTCCTGAGCAGGGCTGGCAGCCCCTGCATCTGGCCCTCTGGCGTGATGACATTCCGATTGCGGTGGCGCCGCTGTTCCTCAAGGGTCATAGCTATGGCGAGTTTGTGTTTGACCAGGCCTTTGCCCGTTTGGCGGCGGATCTGGGGCTGCGCTACTACCCCAAGCTCCTGGGCATGAGTCCGGTCAGCCCAGTGCTGGGTTACCGCTTCCATGTGCGATCTGGAGAAGATGAGGCTCTGCTCACCCGGGAGTTGCTGCGGGCGATCGATCGCTTCTGCGAACAGAACGGCATTCTTAGCTGCAATTTCCTCTATGTGGATCCGCAGTGGCGGCCCCTGGCGGAGGCCGCCGGCTGTGCCGCCTGGCTGAACCAGCAGAGCCTGTGGAGCCGCGGCGACGACCAGACGTTTGAGGATTACCTCAAGGGCTTCAATGCCAACCAGCGCCGCAACATCAAGCGGGAACGCAAGGCTGTGGCCAAGGCCGGGATCACCGTGACACCCCTCAGCGGCGACCAGCTGGACCTGATGCTGTTGCAGACCATGCATCGCTTCTATGAGCAGCACTGTGCTCGCTGGGGACCGTGGGGCAGCAAGTATCTGGAAGAGGGCTTTTTTGAAGCGTTGGCACGGTTGCACCGCGATCAGCTGATGCTTTTTTCTGCCCACCGTGGTGACCCGTGTGATCCGGTGGCGATGTCGATGTGCGTGCAGGACGGTCGACACCTCTGGGGCCGCTACTGGGGCAGCCATGAGGAGATCGATTGTCTTCACTTCGAAGTCTGTTACTACGCTCCGATCGAATGGGCCCTGGCCAACGGCATCGTCAGCTTTGACCCTGGAGCCGGTGGCAGCCACAAACGTCGGCGAGGCTTTGTGGCACGTCCCCACGCCAGCCTGCACCGCTGGTACCAGCCCCAGATGGATCAATTGATCCGCACCTGGTTGCCCAAGGTGAATAGCTTGATGATGGAGGAGATCGATGCCATCAATGGGGAGCTGCCCTTCAAAGCAGAACCTCCGTCCTTGGCTTTGTAGGTTGAAGGCATGACCACCAGTCCGGAAGCACCGGCATCCACCGCTGCGGCGATGGATGCTCTGGATCAGCGCCTGTCCCAGCGGTTCATCGCTTTGGATCCCAGTGGCTATTTCTTGATTAAGCTGGATCATGATGTGGCCGAATTGGTGCTTGAGCACTACGGCAACACCATCGATGAAAAAGGGTTGGCCAGAGATTCCGAAACCGGTGAGGTGCTGCCCTGCGACGGTGGCAATGCTCCTCGGCGCCCTTCAGCCGTCTACCGTGGAAGCACAGCCAAACAGCTGGGCATCCAGCTCACAGAAGGGCAAGGCCCCCACCCGGTCAGTTGCCTCGACCATGCCCTGTATCTGGGGCGGGAGTTGCAGAAGGCTGAGCAGTGCCTGCGTGACGGCACGGTCTACGTGCAGGACTGAGGATCAGGCCGGCTGCAGTTCTTTGGCTGCTGTGGGTTCTTCGGGGGGCAGTGATTCCAGCTGTTCGCGGATTTCCTGCTGAACGATCGAGCGGTACTCAAGGAAGTGCTCGTTGTGGGCCAGGACTGAGAGGAACTGTTCAAGCAGGGCGGGGTTGTTGCGTGCCATGCCAAACAGGTAACGCCAGAAACGGTTGCGGGTGTTGCGCTTGATGCCCTGCCGCCACACCACGATGCTCAGCGCCTTGAGGTCCACCAGGCTGGGCAGTTTGGCCGCGGCTTTCCAGCGGGGTGCGCCCATCTTCAGGTAGTAGCTGTAAACCCGGTCCATGTAGGCGTTGGGTTCGTACAGCGCGCAGAACGCGTCCACGTATTCGTTGGCAATGTCGCGGATCGGTCGGGTGGGTTTGAAGTTCAGAAGGTTGGTTTGATTCACGCCTTTGGCGGCGTCTTCCCCCTGAATCAAGCGACCTTCCCGCTCCAGTCGTGCCCAGAGGGCTGTCTTGGGCAGGGCCTGCAACATGCCCATCATCGCGGCGGGGATGCCGGTGCGGGTGACAAAGTCCACGATGCGGTGGCCTGCGCCATCCTTCTCGCCGTCGAAACCGATGATGAAACCCGCCATCACGCGGATTCCGTTGGCGGTGATCCGGTCCACCGCGGCATCCAGTGGGTTGCGCGTGTTCTGCACCTTGCGAGCCGTTTCCAAACTGGCTTCGTCCGGGGTTTCGATGCCCAGAAAGACACTTTCAAAGCGCGCGTCGTGCATCATCCGCATCATTTCCTCGTCGTCGGCTAGATCCACGGAGGCTTCGGTGGAGAAGCTGAAGGGGTACCCCCGCTCCTCCTGCCAGGTGCGGATCTGAGGCAACAGCAACTTGGCGTTGCGCTTGTTGCCGATGAAGTTGTCGTCCACCAGAAAGATCGATCGCCGCCAGCCCAGGTCGTGCAGATATTGGAGTTCTGCCACCAACTGTTCGGGGGTCTTAGTGCGGGGCTTGCGGCCGTAGAGAACGATGATGTCGCAGAACTCGCAGTTGAAAGGGCAGCCCCGCGAGAACTGCACGCTCATCGAGTCGTAGGCCTCGAGTTGCAGCAAATCGAAGCGTGGAATCGGGGTGGCGGTGACGTCTGGCTTGTCTCCCTCGGCGGTGAAGCGACCACCGGTTTCTCCCCGTTCCAGGGCATCCAGGAACATCGGCAGGGTGATTTCCCCTTCATCGAGGATCTTGAAATCCGCCAGATCCAGTTCCGGTGCATCCGGTGTGGAGCTCGCGAAGGGGCCACCAACGGCCACAGGAAGGCCTCTCTGCTTGGCCTTGCTGATCTGCACGGCCATGTCGTCCTTCTGAACGATCATTCCCGAGATGATTACCAGCTCGGCCCAGTTCCACTCCTCGTCCGTCACCTCCCGCACGTTGCGGTCCACTAGCTTCATCTCCCACTCCTGAGGGAGAAGGGCTGCCACGGTCACCATCCCCAGGGGAGGCAACAGCACCTTCCGATTCACCAACTCGAGGATCTTTTCGTAACTCCAGAACGTCTTCGGGAACTCGGGATAAACGAAAAGAGTGCGCATGGCGTCGGGCGTTGGTGAATGGACGTCCGGTCGGCCCGGCTGGAGATACCTCTCAATCGGTATCAGCTGTTTACAAACCTTAAGTGCAATGGCCAGATCCCAGGCTGGTGTCTGATCTAATGGTTGTCACCTCTGTACTTGCACATGGGCGTCGGCATCTATCTCGGCCTGGTTGGTTCCGGTCTGGTGACGGCTTTTGTGCTCACCAAGCTCCTGAAGGGAATCAAGCTCATCTGAGCGGTTCCAGCGTCTTCCTTCCTCGCTTTCGCATCCAGAGCACAGCCACAGCAGCACTGAGGCCACCGGTGACGGCGAAAGCCGTTGAGAGGCTGCTGAACATCACCATCAGGGCAACGATTAATCCACTGAGCCCGCCTCCTCCCAGGAAGGCGATCTGGCTGAGTCCAGCCATGCGACCACGCATCACCTGCGGTGAGCCGATCTGACTGATCAGGTTGCAGCTGCTCAGTAGCCCTGCTGTGCCGGCGCCGATCAGAAAGGCCATGGCCAGGCTGAAGACAGGCGCTGGTGTGCGGGACATTCCCAGCTGGGCCACTGCGGTAATCAAGCCAAAGCCCCCGAGGGTGAGGAAAGGGCGCCGGCAGAAACGCTGGCTGTTGCGTTGCAGCACCAGGCCGCCTATAATGCTGCCGCCCGCCAGCACGCTGGTGAACAGCCCTAGATCCGTGGGCTTGGGCCCCAGTTGGTCGAAGGCGATCAAAGGGGCCAATCCAGGGTGGTAAAAACCGATCAGACACAACACAGCGGTGAAGCTGAGCACCCCCTGAAGGGTGGCACCGCAGTGGCGCCAGGCATTGAGCAAGCTGGCGTCTTGGCCGCCGCTGCTGCGCATTTCCTGATCCCGATTCGGGCTGAGCAAGAACATCACACTTGCGATTGGCAGCAGATAGCTGGCCGCATCAATGCCCAAGGCCAAGGCCGGGCCAGTTGCCGCCAGCAATAACACACCGATCGGGGGGCCCACCAGCTTGCCCACGTTGAACACCACCGAAAAGCTCGTGAGGTAGCCCGCCAGCTGTTCCGGCTGCTCCACAAGGATCGAGCAGTATTTGTTGCGGGCCGTTAACTCATAGGCACCGGCGATGCCCACCAAAAGGGTGCTACAAAGCAATAGCAGCACCTGGGCCGTGCCCTCCAGCAGGGGAATCGCTAGGGCTCCCAGGCCAGAGGCAGCCAGTAGTGCCCATTGCGCCTGAACCAGCACCCGTTCACAGCCCACGCGGTCGGTGCGCACCCCCGCTGGACCACTCACCAGCAGGGTGGGAAGTGAAAGAGCAGCGAAGTTCAACGCCAGCACAAAGGGGTCCACGCCCCCTTTCATCAGAATCCAGCCCTTGGCGGTGATGCCGGCGAACGAACCAGCCGTGCTCACGCCGGAGGCGATCAGAAAAAGCTGGCGTTGCTGCTCGGCCCGCAGTTTGAAAAGGGTCAACCCTGGCGTCTCGCTGCGGCCACCATGGCGCGGGCGCCAACAATCCGCCCGCTGAGGTCGTAGATGTCGGCCCCGGTGATCTCCACCGGCACCAGGCTACCCGGCGCGGCCTGCTGACCATCGGCGCCGGGTAGCACCCGCACTTCACCGTCCACTTCGGGTGCAAAGCGGGCGCAGCGACCGATCATCTCGCCGGTTTGTGGGTTGTGCTGTTCGATCAGCACGTCAACAGTGCGCCCCACCCAGCGGCTGTTCTGTTCTGCCGAAATTGGTTGTTGCAGAGCCATCAGGGCATCCTTGCGGGACTGAGCCACCTCGGGATCGACGCGATTGGGCAGGTCGGCTGCTGCCGTGCCGTCCTCCCGCGAGAAGGTGAACACCCCCACATGATCGAAGCGTTGGCGCTCGAGGAAGCCCATCAGGTGCTGGAAGTGCTCCTCGGTTTCGCCGGGGAACCCGGTGATCAGCGTGGTGCGCAACACCGCGTCGGGGAGTTGTTCACGGATCTGATCCAGCAGGCGGTCGTTCACATCCGCCTGCCAGGGGCGATTCATCGCCCGCAGGACCTCCGGATGGCTGTGCTGCAACGGCAGATCCAGATAAGGCACCACATTGGGCACCTCTCGGTATACCGCCAGCACGTCTGGGGTCAGCCCGGTGGGATAGGCATAGTGCACCCGGATCCAAGGGATTTCCACTTCTCCCAGGGCCCGCAGCAGTTCCGCCAGCTTGGGTTTGCCGTAGAGGTCAAGGCCGTAGTTGGTGGTGATCTGGCTGATTAGGATCAGCTCCTGCACGCCTTGTTCCGCCAGTTGGTGGGCTTCGGCCACGATTGATTCGATCGGTCGGCTGCGCTGATCCCCCCGCAGCTTCGGAATGATGCAGAAGGCGCAGCGGTAGTCGCAGCCTTCGGCCACCTTGAGGAAGGCCACCGCCTGGTCGGTGGTGCGTTGGCGTGGCAGGTGTTCGTCACCCACAAAGGTGGGAACGGCGCTGACCTGGTTCACCTGCTCCCCCGCTTCCACCCGCTGCAATACATCCACGATGTGCTGGTAGTCGCCGGTTCCCACGATGGCTTTGGCCTCGGGGATCGACTCCAGCAACTCCTCCTGGAAATGTTGGGCCAGGCATCCCGCAATGATTAATTCCTTGCCCTGTTCCGCCAGTCCCACCAGGGTGCGCACCGATTCCTCGCGGGCGTCCTGGATGAAGCTACAGGTGTTCACCACCACCACGGCGGCATTGCGTTCATCGGTGCTGACGCCGTAGCCCGCTTCCGCCAGCAGCCCCACCATGTGTTCGGTGTCCACCCGATTTTTCTCGCAGCCCAGATGGGCGAAGGCGACTGTCGGTTTTGTCGGGGTGCTTGTCATCACGTCGCCGGCAGGCCAAAGATCAGCCTACGAAGCGGCCAGATCACGCCGGAACTGACAGAATTCGATCACTTGAAGATCAAGGATGGGCACCACCCGTCTCGTTAGCCGTCGCCGCCAGGATTCCGGCGCCAAATGGGCGCGCATCGCCATGGCGGTGCTGGCCAGCGCGGGGCTGATCGACACCGGTTCGATCAGCCTGAAGCGCTGGGGTTTGCTCGGCAACCTCACCTGTCCGATGGCGGCTGATGGTTGCGACAAGGTACTCAACAGTGCCTGGGGGACGATTTTCGCCGGGATTCCGCTGTCGATGGTGGGGGTGTTGGCCTATGGCGCCGTGCTGCTGATGGCGTTACTGCCCTTGTTGCCGGGCTTGCAGGAAAACAAGAATGACCTGTTACGCCGCACCTGGTGGGGCCTGTTCACGGTCTCCCTGGCCATGGCTGTCTTCAGCGGTCTGCTCTTGGGGGTGATGTTGCTCAAAATTCAGGCCTTCTGCTTCTTCTGCGTTCTCTCCGCTGGGCTTTCCCTGGCCCTGTTCGTACTGTCCATCGTTGGTGGTGGTTGGGACGATTTGGGGCAGCTGCTGTTTCGCGGCGTGCTTCTGGCCCTGTCGGTGCTGTTGGGGGGCTTGATCTGGGCGTCTGTGGTGGATCCGAATCGGCCCGAGGCCGTGGCCAGCGGATCCGGCGTCGCACCGCTTGTCACCACCGAGAGCACGCCCGCTTCGATCGCCTTGGCTGAGTACCTCACCAGCAGCGGCGCCGTGATGTATTCCGCCTACTGGTGCCCCCACTGCCATGAACAGAAGGAGCTGTTCGGCAAGCAGGCCTCGGATCAACTGAAAGTGGTGGAGTGTGCGCCGGACGGTGAGAACAACCAGGCCGATCTCTGCCGCAGCAAAGGATTGGAGGGTTTCCCCAGCTGGGAGATCAACGACAGCATCGATTCCGGGGTGAAAGGGCTTGACACCCTGGCGGAACTCAGCGGCTACAAGGGCGACACCGACTTCTGAATCAAGGATGCCCTTAGTCCCGGACGGCACGGGTGACGATGCCCCGCTGCCGTTGTTGCCGGCAATGCTGCCTCCATTGCGGTAGCGGGGCAGGAGCATCGCTGCGGTAGTGGCCTCCCCGGCTTTCTCCGCGAAACAGGCAGGCCTCAAGCATGAGACGGCTGGTCAGCAACCTGTGGTGGAGATCCAGCAATAAGTTCAGATCACGTCGGCTGCTTTCCGCCAAAAGCCTGGGGGCACCGGGGTCCTCTCGCAGCAACGCCTGGAGCAGCGCCTGCTGCTCCAGGCGTTGTTCGTCGGCTTCGACTTTGCCGATGGCCTGGCGCAGTCCAGCGGTGGATCGTTCCACCCCCGCCCGTCGCCAGCAGAGCTGCCGCAGCTGCTCGATGCCGTCGATCAACTGCGAACTGCTGCTGCCGTCGAGGTCTAAGGCAAGCGGTTGCGTTGTGCTACTGCCGAGGGCCGTTGGGACGGGGCCGAGCTCGATCTCTTTGAGGCGATGGGCGAACACCAGACACTCCATCAGGGAGTTACTGGCCAGTCGGTTGGCGCCGTGCAGGCCTGTGCAAGCCACTTCTCCCACGGCATAGAGCCCGGGTAGCGTCGTAGCGGCCTGCAGGTCTGTGGCGACCCCTCCCATCCA
>NZ_JBGKDP010000038.1:0-4500 GCF_042954245.1 Parasynechococcus sp. | reverse complement strand
GGAAAGTCTCGGCCTTTCGATGCATGTGCCAGCCGACCGCCGACTGCCCACCCTTACCACGGTTCGCATTCCTGAAGGTGTGGACGGCAAGGCCTTCAGCCAGCACCTGCTCAACAGCCACGGCATCGAGGTTGGTGGCGGACTCGGCAGCCTGGCCGGAAAAATCTGGCGTATCGGTCTGATGGGGTACAACTCCACCTCTGAAAACGTGAACCGTCTGCTCAACCTGTTTGAGACAGAGCTGCCTCGCTTCAGCGGTTCCGTCGCCGCCGCTGCCTGAACCAGCGTTTTAGCTGTTCCCTCGCCTCAGGTTCGCGCACGCCCTGAATCACCTTCATGTGGTGATGGCCACTGGCATGGGTGGAGAGGTCAAGGCTTCCTCCCAGGGCACCGCGCTTGGGGTCTGACGCCGCAAAAACCACAGTTCCCATGCGGGCCGGGACCAAGGCCCCTGCACACATGGGGCAGGGTTCGAGGGTGACGACCAGGGTGCAGTTGTTGAATCTCCAGTCGTCCTGAACGATTGCTGCCTGTTGCAAGGCCACCAGTTCGGCATGCCCGAGGGGATCCCTGTGGTTCTGGCGCCGGTTGCGTCCATGGCCGATGGCTCGTCCCTGTCCATCCAGGATCACAGCGGCCGCCGGCACTTCTTCCTCCACTCCAGCCTCCTCGGCGCGCTGGAGCAGAACGTCCATCCAGCGAGTGAACTCATCCCGCTGATCCACCGCTGTCCCACGTTGTCCTTTGAGCACCATCCCACGAGACGCGAAGATCACTGCAGTTCACGGGTCTCCGTTGCAAGCCTGTTTCGAGTCTCAGCACCCACCGGATCGGCTTGCTCCGTTCGCCATCCCCTCGGCCGCAGATCCGGTGCTGAGGGACTTCTTGCATCGCAGTTCAGATCTGCTCTGCCGTTGGATCGGCTCCGCTGATCGATCAAGCCCAGTCCCTGTTATGCGCCCTTTGCCGGGCGTGGCTCCAGGGGTAGAGGGGGCCAGCGTTGAATCGCTGCTCAGTGACCTTCAGCAGGTGATGGATGGGGCCTATCAGCCATCCCATCCCGGTGCTCTGGCCCATCTCGATCCGCCCCCGCTCACCGCGTCCATTGCGGCGGAGTTGGTCTGTGCAGGTCTCAACAACAATCTTCTGGCCGAAGAGCTTTCGCCTGGTCTGACGGGCCTGGAACATGACCTCTGCCGCTGGTTCTGCCACAGGATTGGCTTGCCCACGGGTTCCGGTGGGGTTTTGGCCAGCGGCGGAACCCTGAGCAATCTTATGGCCCTGGTGGCAGCACGGGCGGCGTTGGGTGCCACGCATCGGGATCCTGTGCTGCTGTGCAGCCAAGACGCCCATGTCTCGATCAACAAAGCCGCCAGGGTGATGGGGCTCGCGGATGATGCGCTCCAGACCCTTCCCGTGGTTGCGGATGGTGGCCTTTGCCTCGAGGCTCTGGCCAAGCGTTTGAGATCCCTGCAAGCCGAGGGGCGTCCTTGTCTGGCGGTGGTGGCCACTGCCGGTACCACGGTGCGCGGAGCCATTGATCCCCTGTCGGATCTGGCAGTCCTCTGCCGTGATGCCGAGGTCTGGCTGCATGTGGATGCGGCCATCGGCGGTGTTTTCGCACTGAGTGCCAGCCATGGATCGCTGATGGAGGGCATGGAACTGGCGTATTCGATCACGCTGAATCCCCAGAAATTGCTGGGCATCACCAAGGCGTCATCTCTGCTGTTGTTGCGGGATCGAACCCATCTCCGGCAGGCCTTTTCAACAGGATTGCCCTACATGGAGGCGCCCAAGGGGATGGACCACGGTGGGGAGATCGGATTGCAGGGCACCCGACCTGCAGAGATCCTCAAGCTGTGGCTGGGCCTGCGTCAGTTGGGCGAGGCGGGCATCAAAGCGACGCTCAGCGGAGCTTTGCAACGGCGAACGGCCTTTGCAGCCCAATTGGATCCAGAGAAGTTCACGTTGTTGGCCGGTGATCTTCACCTGCTGGCGTTCCATTCCAAACAAGGGGACGTTGCTGCAGCTGGGCGTTGGAGTGAAGACACCAGGCAAATGTTGCTGTCTCACGGCTACATGCTTTCGAGACCGTTTTATGGCGACCGCTTCTGTCTCAAGGCGGTCTTTGGCAACCCCCACACCACGGCGCAGCACCTCAGCGACCTGTCGGCACGACTGAATGGTTCGCTGGCTCAAGCTTGATCGTTCACAATCGCCATCATTTGAGACGCTCCCATGCCGGAACAGCAGCAGGGTTCACGCTGGGTTGCCATCGTCACCGGGGCGATCTCCGTGGCGATTGGCGTGTTTTATCTGCTTGTGATCACTATTCTGGATGCCCGGGGGCCGATGCTCCCCCCTCCTGCTGAGGCTCTGGCCGGGGGGGAAGACGTCCCGCCGCGGACGTCTGAAGCGGTTCAACCACTTGCCGCATGGCACTGGCCAGAAAGCGCTGCAGTGAGAGCTCCCGTCGGTTGAGCTCAAAGGCCTGTTGAACCACGGTCTGCATTCCACCATCGCCCCAGTCTTGGTCTTGCTCGAAGTAGCGCATGAAACTGCTTCCGGCGATTCGGGTGAGCCATGCGGTCACCACCCCCTGGAGCACTTGACCCAGGACCAAGGTGGGCAAGCTCAGGCTCAGGCTGGTGCCCAGCAAGCTCATGGCCCCTTTGACGATGCCCAACTTGCCCAGGGTCTGTCCAAGGGACAAGGCCAAATCCTTGGCGCGATCACGGGACATCTCGACCCCGTAGATCTTGGCCATCTCCAGGATCATCTGGACATTTACCGCTGCAGTGCTCAACAGATCCACCCCTGGCAGCGGGTTGGCAGCGACAATCCCCGCTGCCATCCAGCTGTAGCAGTCAATGCAGCGTTTGGCTTCCCGAGACCGCTGGTCGTTCAACAGGTCGCGCCCACGGCTGTCGAGGGATCGGCACTGCAGAAGGATGTTGTCGGCAATTAATTCCTCCCCCTCGGCGTGCAGCACGACGGCGAGGCGCTGCAGCAGATCGCTTACGTCAGGCAGCGGCTGCAGCGGGCGACGCCCGGGTTGAGGAATCGATTGAGGAGATGCACTGCAGGCCAGCACATCAGCAGCGTTGAGCTGTCCCTGGCAACGGGAGCGAAGCACCTGCAGGAGCCTCTTCTCCTCGTCAACGCCGCGTAAATCCCGCTTGTTCAGCACCAGGAGCAGCCGCTTGCCGAGCCCGGCGAGAGAGGTCACGACGGCGTATTCCGAGGCTCTGAGGTCTCCATCCACCACCACAATCAACAGATCGGCGCGAACCGCCCGACGACGGGCTGTTTCCTCCCGGCTGAGGCCTTCGTCTCCGGCTTCCAGGATCCCTGGGGTGTCCACGAGCTGAAGTCCACGCTCCAAACCTTTCAAACGCAGGCGGTAGGCGCGGCTGGTTTTGGTCACGCCCATGGGCGCTCCCACATCACCGACCATTTCATTGAGCAGAGCACGGATCAGCGATGTCTTGCCGCTGGATCCGGTGCCGAACACCACAACCACCAGATCGCCTCGCTTCAGTTCCTCAGCGACCCGATCGCGTTCGTTCTGAAGGCTGCGGCGACTGATGTCGTCCTGAATACGTTCGATCAGACGATCCACGTGGCCGAGGCTGGTGGTCGCGGCATCCCGCCGGTTCTGTGGAGCGGCGTTGGGTTGGCGTTGGGTTGGGCATGATTTCAGGCGTTTCCACATCGCCCAACCCACCTGCACCGCCACGCTGGCCACCAGCACAAGCCCCAGCAGCAGCACCGGCGTGAGCAACCAGGGAGGCAGGAAGTAACTCAGATCCCACAGGAGGCTGCGGATGATCTGAACGGCAACGCCAACCACCACGAGTGCTACAAAGGCAACGGTGAGACCGATCAGCAACCGGGTTTGGCGTTTCATGCCTGCGTCATACCAGCCTCAGGGCAAGTTTGGGTCAGCCACGGCTGCTGTTATTACGGCGTGTCAGGAGGTCTATCGCAAAGCAGAGCACCGCGAGATTGATGGCGACATCTGCCCCGTTAAAGATCGGGAAATCGATCGGTTCGAGCGCCAGAAAATCCACCACGTGGCCCAGGCGCCAACGATCAAGACCATTGCCCAGGGTGCCGCCCAGCAGCGCCGCAGCGGCGAGGGCCTGCCAGAACGGCAGCACCCGTTCACGCCAGATCCACAGGATCAGCCCAATGCCCACCCCCAAGCTGAGCAGCCCAAGCAGGGCAGTGGAGTTCTGCAGAACACTGAAGGCCGCGCCGGTGTTGTGAACCAATTGCAGCGAAAGCAGATGCGGCAGCAGGGGGAGAGATTGGCCCCCTTGCAAAGCGCTGGAGGCCGCTGCCTTGCTCAGCTGATCCACCATCACGATGACCAGGGCAATTAGCAGGGTTGAGCGACGTGGAAGTGGTCTCTTCATGGCTCGATGATCAACAACCGGCGCAACACAACCGAGAGGAATCCTGCACCGATGCAGAGCAGCATCTGAGCCGGTAGCG
>NZ_JBGKDP010000037.1:0-5727 GCF_042954245.1 Parasynechococcus sp. | reverse complement strand
TGTCGGAATAACAGCCCACCATCAGATCCAGCCCCTTCCGCTGCGCCACTTGGGCCATCAGCAGGGCCTGACTGAGCCCCCCGGTCTTCAGAAGCTTGAGATTCACGCCATCCACCACCGGAGCCAAGCGCAGCAGATCCTTCAGATCCCAACAGACTTCATCCGCCACCAAGGCCATCGGACAGTGCGGGTGCAGCGCCGCAAATCCCGCGGTGTCCTGGGTCGGCTCCTGATCCACGCTCCATCTGCCGTTGGTATCCACCTGCAGTTCGATCGCCACACCCTGCCGCCGGGATCGATCCGTGATGGCTTGGGCCACAGCCTCCAACAGGCTGGGGTCGTGGTCCAACCCATCAGGACTGCCCAGCTTGAGCTTCACCCGCGTCGCCGGCAGCTGCGTCCACCAGAGGTCGAGACGTCCAACACGGCATCCACAGAAGCCAGTCCCAGGGTGACGCTGGTGGCCACACCCTCGGCTGGATCCAACCCCCAGAGCCGCCAGAGCGGATGGCCGAGCCGTTGCTCATGCCAGTCCCATAAGGCCAGGTCGATAGCACAACGGGCCGGTGGACTCAGGGCTTCCAGCAGGGGCTCGAACCGTTGCGGCCGACCAGCCCATCCCGTTCCAACCCGAGCTCCAATCGCACCACGGCAGCCATGGTGCCCCGGCTGATCGTGAGGGGCACGGCCTTGGTGAGCGAAAACCGCCTGAGGGCCCAGCCCATCGCCATCCGGCTATCAATCTCTAAACTGACACAGCACCGCTGTGACTCACACTAAGAAGGCTTGAGCCAGAGATTTTGGTCGCCTCCGCCCCCCTCGCCACGAACGCCACTGCCACTCCCCAGCGGGGCAGCTACTGGATCACCACGTTCGGCTGCCAGATGAACAAGGCGGATTCCGAACGGATGGCGGGAATCCTGGAGGCCATGGGCTACCGGGAGGCGTCAGCCGAACTGGATGCCGATTTAGTGCTCTACAACACCTGCACCATCCGGGACAACGCCGAGCGGAAGGTGTACAGCTACCTCGGCAGACAGATCCAGAGGAAACGCAGCAAACCCAACCTGACCCTGGTGGTGGCAGGCTGTGTTGCCCAGCAGGAGGGCGAATCACTGCTCCGGCGGGTGCCGGAGCTTGATCTGGTGATGGGACCGCAGCACGCCAATCGGCTTGAAAACCTGTTGCTGCAGGTGGACAGCGGTCAGCAAGTGGTCGCCATCGAAGATCACCACATCCTTGAAGACATCACCACGGCCCGCCGGGATAGCAGCATCTGCGGCTGGGTGAATGTGATTTACGGCTGCAATGAACGTTGCACCTACTGCGTGGTGCCCTCCGTGCGCGGCAAAGAACAATCGCGGCTGCCCCAGGCGATTAAACTGGAAATGGAAGGTCTTGCCGAGCAGGGCTACAAGGAGATCGCCCTGCTCGGCCAAAACATTGACGCCTACGGCCGTGATCTGCCGGGCATCACGCCGGAGGGTCGCCGCCAGCACACCCTCACCGATCTGCTCCATCACGTCCACGACGTGGAGGGCATTGAACGGATCCGTTTTGCCACCAGCCATCCGCGCTACTTCACCGAGCGGCTGATCGATGCCTGTGCCGACCTGCCCAAGCTCTGTGAACACTTCCACATTCCGTTCCAGAGCGGGGACAACGACGTGTTGCAGGCCATGGCCCGGGGCTACACCGTGGAGCGCTACCGGCGGATCATCGACCGCATCCGTGAGCGCATGCCCGATGCCTCGTTGAGCGCCGATGTGATCGTTGCCTTCCCCGGCGAAACCGATGCGCAGTACCGCCGTACCCTCGATCTGATCGAAGAAATCGGCTTCGATCAGGTGAACACGGCGGCCTATTCACCCCGGCCCAACACCCCGGCAGCTGACTGGGACAACCAGCTGCCGGAAGAGGTGAAGGTGGAACGCCTGCGCGAAATCAATGCACTGGTGGAACGCTGCGCCCGCAAGGCCAATGCCCGCTACGAGGGGCGCACGGAAGAAGTGCTGGCGGAAGGCATGAATCCCAAGGACGCATCACAGCTGATGGGGCGAACCCGCACCAATCGTCTGACCTTCTTCAGCGCCACCGGACCGGATGGTCATGCCTACGATCTCGGCGATCTCGTGCAGGTGCGCATCGATGCGGTGCGCTCCTTTTCACTCAGCGGCAGCCCCCTGCCCCACTGAGCACAACGCTGATACCTTTGGCGCTCCCACCGCTCAGGGGTCCAGCATTCATGTCGTCCAGTCCCATCACGGTCGGGCTCGTCTTTGGAGGCCGCTCTGGAGAGCACGACGTGTCGATCCGATCTGCGGCGACCGTCGTCCGAGGCCTGCGCAGCGGTAAAAACACCGAGCGCTACACGGTGGAGGCGATCTACATCGACCGTGATGGTCGCTGGTGGGGCACGGATCTGGCCGAAGCAACCCTGGCCTCTGAGACCGCGCCGGAGCTCACTCCACCCCTTCCTCCCTCAGGATTCCAAGGGTTCCCGGAGGGATGGGATGCGGTCGATCTCTGGTATCCGGTGCTGCATGGTCCCAATGGAGAGGACGGAACCATTCAGGGGTTGTTCCAACTGACCGGCAAACCCTTCGTGGGCGCCGGTGTGCTCGGCTCAGCCGTCAGCATGGACAAGCAGGCGATGAAATCTGCCTTCTCCAGCGCCGGACTGTCCCAGGTGCCCTATATGGCCCTTCACGCATCCGAACTCGAGGACGCCAAAAGCCGATCAGCCCTCCTGGATCGGATTGAACGCGAACTGAACTACCCCTGCTTTGTGAAGCCGGCCAATCTCGGCTCGTCGGTGGGCATCAGCAAGGTGCGTTCCCGCCACGAACTGGAAACAGGCCTCAACCAGGCAGCAGCACTCGATTCAAGGCTGGTAGTGGAGCAGGGCGTCAACGCCAGAGAGGTGGAATGCGCCGTCCTGGGGGGACGAATGCTCAAAGCGTCGGTGATCGGCGAGGTTCGTTTTGATGCGGACTGGTACGACTACGAGACGAAATACACCGCTGGGCGCAGCAGCACGTTGATTCCAGCTCCCCTGCCTGATCAAGTGAGTGAGCGCATCCGCGCTGAGGCCTTGCAGGCCTGCGCTGCCGTTGGCGTGAACGGCATGGGGCGGGTGGATTTCTTCTACGACGACACCAACAACCACCTCTGGATCAACGAAATCAATACCCTGCCTGGTTTCACCGCCCAGAGCATGTTCCCGATGCTCTGGGCTGCCAGTGGCGTAACACTCGAACAGTTGGTGCACAAACTGATCCAAACAGCAGGAGAATGAATGCAGCGTCCTTCGCCTGACCCATGAGCCACGGACTGCTCTGGTTTCCTTTGCTGCTGGCCTTTGTGCTGCTGGCCTCGCTCGGATGGCTGGAACGTCGGCGCCAAAACCTGTTTCGTGCCTGGGCCAAAGGCTCTGAACTGGCCAAGCTCGACGGTTGCGGTGGTGCCCGCCTCAAAGACGGTGAACTGCAATGGAGCAGTTTCGAAGCGGGCAGTTTTCAGGATCAGGGCACGTTTGATGTCTGCAGGCTTGAGCTTGTGGAACTGATGTCGCTGGCCTCCGGTGATGCTCCCCTCACCGATGAATCCCAGGGCCGTTGTCGGCTGCGCCTGGTTGGCAAAGATCTGCAGATGGATGTTCCCTTCTCTGATGCCGACCGCGCGCGCAGCTGGGGAGAGCAGCTGATGGCACGGGCCCGATGCGACCTGTGAGCCGGGTCTCGACCAACAAATCCTCCCAACGGCCCGTTTCCGCTCAGGTCGCCCGGCGCCGGGACTTGCGCCGGCAGCGCCGACAGACCCTGTTGCTTCAACTCTGGCGTTTCGTGGCCATGCTGCTTCTCAGTGGGGGATTCAGCTGGATCCTGCTGCGCCATGGCTGGACCCTGCGAAGCCCTGAAGCGGTGATCCTGACCGGCGGCGCTGCCCTTGAGACCAGTCAAGTCATCGAGGTCGCCAAGCTGCGCTTTCCCCACCCTCTGCTGGAGGTCAGTCCCGGGGAATTGGAACAACAGCTGGTCAGGGCTCTACCGGTTCACAGCGCTCACGTGAAGCGCCGGATGCTCCCCGCTCGCCTCGTCATCAGCCTGAAGCCGGAGATTCCAATCGCACGAGCTGAGCGACGGGGACCCGCTGGGCGGGAACGGGGGCTGCTGAACGCCGAAGGAGAATGGATCCCCCTGAGCGACGCAGTACCAGAACCGCTCACGGACATCATGGTGCGCGGTTGGAATGACCAGCAACGCAATCAAGTCGCTGCGCTATTGCAACAACGGAATCGCTTCGCGGGGATGCTGAAAGCCATCGTGCTTCATCCCGACGGCAATATCAGTCTGCTCACCACCAAGCTGGGCCGGATCGATCTCGGCGGTGAACCGGCCCTCCTGAATGCCCAGATCGAGACGATCCTCCATCTCAACAACACGCTGCCTGAGCACTTGCGCCAGGCCCGTCAGAGCAGCCTTGATCTCAGCAATCCCGACCGCCCGGAACTGCAACTTCCGGCGCCACCCGTCACCAAAAAGGCCAAAAAAGAACCCTGAAGCCAACGGTTTGAAAATCTGGAAGACCACAACCTCAGCTCCTGGTTTGTGATCTGTTGAAGCCGAGACCAGGCTTCAGGGACATAATGCAACGCAACCAAACGGTTCTGCCTCGACGATGGAGATGGTGAGCGGTTCAGGGTCTTTCACGGCAGCTGGTATCCAGCCCAGCCAGTCCGCCCGCATCGAGGTCATCGGCGTTGGTGGCGGCGGCAGCAACGCCGTCAACCGCATGATCCTCAGCGACCTTGAGGGGGTGGGCTATCGCGTTCTCAACACCGATGCGCAGGCCCTGATCCAGTCGCAGGCCCAGCAACGGCTGCAGTTGGGGCAGACCTTGACCCGCGGGCTAGGTGCCGGCGGCAACCCCACCATCGGTCAGAAGGCAGCCGAAGAATCCCGCACGGATCTGCACGATGCACTGCAGGGCTCCGATCTGGTGTTCATTGCCGCTGGCATGGGCGGTGGAACGGGTACTGGTGCTGCACCGGTGGTGGCCGAAGTCGCCCGTGAAGTCGGTGCTCTCACCGTGGGCATCGTGACCAAGCCGTTCAGCTTCGAGGGCCGTCGTCGCATGCGTCAGGCCGACGAAGGCATCGCTCGGTTGGCGGAACACGTGGATACGCTGATCGTAATCCCCAACGACCGCCTTCGTGATGCCATCGGCGGAGCTCCCCTTCAGGAAGCCTTTCGCAGTGCAGACGATGTCCTGCGCATGGGCGTCAAAGGCATCAGTGACATCATCACCTGCCCTGGCCTGGTGAACGTTGACTTTGCGGACGTTCGCTCCGTGATGACCGAAGCAGGAACAGCACTACTGGGCATCGGCATTGGCTCCGGTCGCTCCAGAGCCGTGGAGGCTGCCCAGGCCGCAATCGCCAGCCCACTGCTGGAAACCGAGCGCATCGATGGCGCCAAGGGCTGTGTGATCAACATCAGCGGCGGTAAAGACATGATCCTGGAGGATATGACCACTGCTTCCGAGGTGATCTACGACGTTGTCGATCCCGAAGCCAACATCATTGTTGGTGCCGTTGTGGACGAGGCTCTCGAAGGGGAGATCCACGTCACGGTTATCGCCACAGGATTCGAGAACAAGCAGCCTTACCGCAGCGAGCGCAGCCGCTCCGTGCCAGGAATCTTGAATCGTGGTGAACCCGAAGAG
>NZ_JBGKDP010000036.1:0-19160 GCF_042954245.1 Parasynechococcus sp. | reverse complement strand
TTTCTCAGCCTTGATCTGCAGCCGGGTGCGGAGACGCTGCCCATCCTTCAGTAGTCCATCGGCGTTCGGGACAACCGCCTTCACCAACAATCCCTGGGTCTGTTTGTTGACCCTTGGATCGATCGAGTCGACTTCTCCGGTAGCAATCAACTCATCACTGCCGGGAGCACTGAGCAACACGGGCTGGCCCAAGGCCAGACGCGACGAGAACGCCGCTGGCACCTCAACACGCGCCTCCAGTTCGTTGTTCTGCACCAGGCTGGTAAAGACCTGGCCCTGCTGGATCACGTCACCTACTTTCACCTTCACGTCAGCCACCGTGCCGGCGGAGGGTGAAGTCAGATTGCTGTAGTCCAGCTCGGCCTGGGCTGCGATGTATTGGGTGCGGTAGCGATCCAATTCCTTCTGCGACGCAGCGCCCGTCCCGGCCAGGTAAGCGTAACGCTCGTAATTGGCCTTGGCAGTGTCGGCTTTGGCTTTCTTCTCGACTTGATCAAGCACCAACAACAACTGACCGGCGGCAACTTCATCGCCCTGGCGAATCTTCAGCTCCATGATTCGCCCCCGCGACTGAGCAGCAAGCTCGACAAAGTTGCTGGCCTCCAACGTGCTGACGGTGTCGACACCCTCGGTGAACTCAGCCAGCTGGGTGGAAACAGCCTGTACCTTCGGCGGCGGCGGCGGCTTCGGTGCTTCGCTCTTGCAGGAACTGACCGTGATCAGAGCCGTGAAGGTAAGCAGGAGTCGCTGCAGATGACGCACGGCAAAAAGGCTTTGGGCGAATTATGCAGAGGTCCTGAGAGCTTGTCCGCGAAGGTTTGGATGTTTCGAAACAGGCAGGCCAAAACACGTTCGATTCGGACCAACTCAAGCGCTAATTGAGAACGTCAGGGACACTGGGGCATCTCCGATGGTGTGTTGGCTCAAGACCTCTTCGCTTTTCACGGTGAGCAACAACAGCGGCGGATGGCCCCCCTGGCCGATCGCATGCGTCCGCGAACGCTGGAGGAATTTGAGGGCCAGAGCGGGATCCTTGCCGACGGACGGCTCCTGCGCCGTGCCATCAAGGCCGATCGGGTCGGCAACCTGATCCTGCATGGCCCACCCGGGGTCGGCAAAACCACCCTGGCGCGGATCATCGCCAACTACACCCACGCTCATTTCAGCAGTCTCAATGCCGTGCTAGCCGGCGTGAAAGACCTGCGGATCGAGGTGGATGCTGCACGCCAACGCCTGGAACGGCACAGCTTGCGTACGATCCTGTTCATCGACGAAGTGCACCGCTTCAACAGCGCCCAGCAGGATGCACTGTTGCCGTGGGTGGAGAACGGCACCGTCACCCTGATCGGTGCCACCACAGAAAACCCCTATTTGGAAGTCAACAAGGCGCTGGTCAGCCGTTCACGACTGTTTCGTCTACTGCCGCTGAAGCCGGAGGCGTTGCAGCGACTGCTACAACGCGCCCTGGCGGACGATGAGCGGGGCTATGGCGACTACTCGATGCCATCAGCAGCGATGCCGCCAACCACCTCGTGGATGTAGCGGGAGGAGACGCCTGCAGCTTGCTCAATGCCCTTGAACTGACGGTGGAAAGTTCAGAGCCCGATGGCGACGGGGTGATTCAGATCAATCTGGCCATCGCCGAGGAATCCATCCAACAGCGGGCAGTGCTCTACGACAAGCACGGCGATGCCCACTACGACACAATCAGCGCCTTCATCAAATCGCTGCGGGGCTCGGATGCGGATGCAGCGCTATTCTGGCTGGCACGCATGGTGGAGGCAGGTGAAAACCCTCGCTTCATCTTTCGGCGGATGCTGGTTGCAGCGTCAACTCGAGCAGGAGGGGGAACGGCTGTAGCGCTTGCGCGAGCAGCTCTGGCAGGACATCCCCTGGACCCGGCGAGATCGGGTGCTGTTGTTGGGGATGCGTTCGCTGATCTGGGCCCTCGATCCATTGAGGGCCGCTCCGGAAGGTGGCGTGACCGTGCTCTGCGACAACGAAGCCGACCGTAGCCGCTTGGAAGCGCAGATGGATCTGCTCAAACCGGAGCATCGGCCAGACCTGTTGACCGGCTACCTCGACGCTCTGCAAGGGCAGAACTGGACGGCGCTGCTGGAGGCGATCAACCGGCATGCCCTGCCGACAACGGGCTTGCGGCTACTGGTCAGCCGCACCGAACTGGGGCCCGCCGGTGCTCTGCAGCAAGACGGCGATCCAACAGAGCTGTTCAGCGATCTTGTGGCTCAAGAACAGCATTGGCTTGAGCGGCAGCAGCGTCCTGACGAGTTATTGGCAAACGCCGGCTGGCAGCTCCGTTGTGAGCAATGGGTGGAACATCTGATCTTGCCGGGAGGCACGGAACTGGCTGAGCGATGGCTGGCCGAAGGGTCGCCCTACCGGCAATCCATGGGGGAGATCAACACGGAGGTGCTGACGCAGTTGCACCGATCGTTGAACGGCTTGGGTGAAGTTGGTCTGCGCCTGCCGATGCGCCATCAATTGATCCAAGGCGAGCGAGTTGCGCCATAAAAAAAACCCGGCCGAAGCCGCGGCTGAAATCAAGGGTTCAGAGCTCGGAGTTGGCTTTGGTACAAGCAAGCAGAAAGACATACCAGGACAGCAACGAAGTGGCCTGGGCTCCGCTCACCTTGTCAGGAGCACAAGCCTTCTGCCTGCCGTCATTCGGTCCGTTATCAGATAGACGGAAGGCGACGGGCAGCTGTTTCATGATGCCGATAGAGCTAATGAGCCCATCCTTGGCATCCGCGATGATGGCGGCCCGCAGAGCCGTGGCCGCCGTCGCCTTTTGGCGCCAATAAGGGACACAAGACCTTGTTTGATCCTCCAGAAAGGCTTCACCGGCGTCGGAATAAAGGAACCGGGACATACCGGGAGGTCAACTGCATAGGTCTTGTTCAAGTCAAAACGAAGCTCCTCGGCGGTCCAGCCAAACATCCGAATAGCGTCCTGAAGAGCACGGTCTGTGACCTTGCCGTCAGCAAGAAAAGATTCGAGCTCGCTATATGTGGTGGTGCTAACTGAACCACCCGTGTTCCAGCGCACCGGTTGCTGGGTGCCTGCTTTTGAAAAAAGGCCAGCAATCACCGGAAGGGATGCACCAAGGAACAGGAAAGCTAGTGTACGGTTGATCACAAGCATCGGAGCAGTGATTCAGTAAAAATAGCCCCAAAAGAAAAACAGCTCATAAGAACCACCCACCAGCTGCAATCACGGGTGCTCTCCTCACTTACATGACGTGAGTTTTATTTGAATGATATTTTGACTCATCCATCTTTTGCCGACCAAAAGGAAGAAACAGATGATCAATCCAATTTGATCCTCAGCCAACCATCCGGACAACGCCCCGGAGGGGCCTGGCCTGTTCCCTCCCGATCACCACAGCAGTGGTGCATCCGCAGGCGACCGCCCGAGCGCGCCACCTCCGCCAGGTAGGCCTCTGTGCCGTGATGGGGCTCAAGCCACAGCCGGGTCCGAACAGCACGCGATCCACCGTTGCCAGCAACTGCGGCCCGGCAGAGAGGCCCAGATCTTGAAGGGAACCTGCGAACTCACCCCAGTACTGACGGATCATCTGCACACGGGTGAACTCCATCAGCAGGGTTTCTGCTTCGCTGCGTTGATGCAGGGTGATTTCGCGCTGCATCAGCCGCCGACTGAGAGTCGCCTGCGACGGCCGAGGAGCACCGTGATCCAAGGAGAATCCCTGACGCGGTGCAACAACTGCACTTACCCCCATCGCCAGAAGGCCCAAAGCTGCCAGGGACCGTGCGATTTGATCGACCCGGATCCGCGACGCCATGGCTCAACAGCTACAGGTTGATTGCAACGTAGGCAGCTCAAACAGTCTTGTTCTGAGGGCCGTACGCTGCCGCCACTGACCAAGCCATTTCCGTGAGTCTTCAAATCGGCGATGCCGCCCCCGACTTCACCCTTCCCGATCAAAACGGTGATTCCATCAGCCTCGCTTCACTGCGCGGAAAGAAGGTTGTTCTGTACTTCTATCCCAAGGATGACACCCCAGGCTGCACCAAAGAAGCCTGCAATTTCCGCGATCGCTGGGAGCAACTGAAAGCCAACAACATCACCATTTTGGGAATCAGCAAGGACGGAGCCACCTCCCACAACAAATTCATCAACAAGCACGAGCTCCCATTCACCCTGCTCACCGATGAGGAGCCCTGCGCCATCGCCAGCCTCTACGAAAGTTATGGACTGAAGAAGTTCATGGGACGCGAATACATGGGAATGATGCGCCACACCTTCTTGATTGATGAAGAGGGAAAACTCGAGCGGATTTACCTCAAGGTGAAAGCGGCCACCATGGCCGACACACTGATCAACGATCTCGGCCTGAGCTGAGACCAGCCGCCAGGTTCAGCAGCGCTTGCAACTGAAGATCGTCCTCCAGCTGCAACAACTCCGTTGGGCCGGTCCAGTGTCTCTTCAAAAGGGCAGCGTCACCACCGCAGATCCACACCAACCCTTTGGAGTGCTGCTGAGCCGTTGCAATGGAGGCCAACATCGCCTCCAACACACCGCGCTGCATGGCGGCCACAGTCAGTTGTGGGAAGACTTCTTGCAGAGCATCGTTGTCGGGGAGCTCGGGTGTTGATGGCAAGCCGAGCGTTCCCTCTGCCATGGCCTGAAGCTGGAGCCGATAGCCCGGAATCAGCTGACCTCCTCCAAAAGAACCATCTGCCGTCACCCTGGTGAGGCTCAACACGGTGCCGGCATCCACCAAAAGCAACCCCCTGGAACAGTCGAGCTTTCGCTCCTGACTGCAGCGCCAGGCCATCCAGGCCCCGAGGGCGCGATCCACACCCAACCAAGGAGGAGCCTGCGGCAAGGGCACATCCTCAAGACGAATGCGCAGATCTTGGTGGACCATGAGCTGCTCAGGCACCGGCCCCACCGCCGCCCAGACCGGAGGATCGGCCCCGATGCGACCAGGGTCGGGAGACCCGTGATCAACACAAACACCGTGGTCTTGCCGCTGGGCCCAATGCCAACGGCTGTTGCCGATCAGCAAAGCGCGGCCGCCGTCCCGTTCAGACCCTGTCACTCAGATGCCTTCACCCATCAGCCCCTCAGCGGACTCCTGGGGAAGATGAATTCCACACTCCTGCTTCAAACCACCAAATCGAGTGTCGCGACCACTCAGATCACCCATGTCAGGGCCACTGGAATGCCAATCCCCGACTGTGGAATAACCCTGTTCAAACAACGGATGCTGGGGAAGATCGTTCTCCTGCATGTAGTAGTAAACATCGCGCTTGGTCCACTCGAGCAGAGGGCGCAGGGACCAGCGCTCCCGGATCGGATCCAACGACGTCATGGAGCGGCGGTGATCGGTCTGACCACGGCGCACGCCGCTGGCCCAGCAGCGCGTCTTCAGGTCAGTGAGCGCTTGCCCGAGCGGTTCGACCTTGCGGATCCGGTGATAAGTCTCCAGATCTTCCACACGTCCAGACTCCCAGAGCTTGCCGTACAGAGCTTCCATGCGAGCTGGGGACATCTCGCTCTGACTCACCACCAGACGGATCCTGAGCTGCTGGGTGAGTTGATCGGCGTAGGCGTAGGTCTCTGGAGGCAGATAACCGGTATCGATCCAGATCACCGGTACAGCATCACCTTCGGGGAGGGTGCTCAGCATGTGCAGAAGCACAGCTGATTGGATCCCAAAACTCGTGGTGAGAGCAAAATTCTCACCGAACTGCTCCAATCCCCAGGCCAGACGCTCCTGCGGCTCCATCGACTCCAGCAGCTTGCGCCCTTTGAGCAACTCGTTTTGCACTGCCATGGGCACCATGACCTCAGGAGCCTCCGTCATTACGCCATCCTCCCCTGTCGTGGGACCGGGTGTGGTTCCTATCGTTTAAGAACCGGCAGTTCCCTTCATGCGTTCACCCTCGTCCCCATCGGATGCCGTGGTGATCGTTGGCGGTGGATTCGGCGGACTGTGCACAGCACTTGCCCTTCAGCGACGACAGCCCAACTACCCCATCGTTCTGATCGAACCGCGGGATCGCTTTCTGTTTCAACCGCTGCTGTACGAACTGCTCAGCGATGAACTTCAAGCCTGGGAGGTGGCCCCCCGCTATGACCAACTACTGAACAACGGCATCTGCTGGATCCAAGACAGCGTTGTTGACATCGATCAAACCAGTCAAAGCATCGAATTGGCCTCCGGAGACCGCTTGAGCTGGTCACAACTGGTGCTGGCGACGGGCTCGAAAGCCGATGATTTCGGCATTCCAGGCGTTAAGGAACACAGCTCCTGCTTCCGTGACCTCAGTGATGTGCGCCGCCTCAAGCAATGGCTCAGCAACCTGCACCAGCAACGGGATGGAGATGCCGGACTGATCATTGTTGGCGCGGGACCCACCGGCGTGGAACTGGCCTGCAAACTGGCGGATCTGATCGACGGTGCCGCCAGCATTCGATTGGTGGAGATGGGCGATGAAATCCTTCCCGGCAGCACAGCGTTCAATCGGGAGAGGGCCCAGGCAGCACTGGAACGCAAAGGTGTGGTGATCCAACTGAAGACCAGCGTGAGCGAAGTGAAGTCCAGCACTGCTGTTCTTGCCGATGGTTCTGTTCTGCGTCACGCAGGCTTGGTCTGGACCGCAGGAAGCAGTCCCTCCATCCCTTCCATCTCACCCACACCTATGCTGGAACGAGGGCGTCTGGCCGTTGACGATGACCTGCGCCTGGTGGGCTGCGCCAACACGTTCGCCCTCGGGGATCTCTCAGCCCGGCCAGGCAGCCCATGGCCCGCCAGCGCCCAGGTGGCGATGCAGCAAGGCGATACCACTGCCGCAGCCATCGCGAAACTGCGTGTGGAGGAAGAGCCGCAACCCTTTCAGTTCGAGGATCGAGGCGAAATGCTCAGCCTTGGGATCGGTGACGCCACCCTCACCGGCATGGGGTTCACTCTGGCTGGCCCCTTGGCCTTCCAGTTGCGACGGGCCACGTATCTCACGCGCCTGCCAGGGCTCTCCCTGGGTCTGCGCTCGGCAGGCGCCTGGTTGCTGAACCGTTGAAGCAATCCCACCTCGGCGGGCGTTGCTGTGGTGTGCGCCCAAGCCATCAACGGCAGCTGGAGCGGTTAAGCCATCGCCGTCATCCCGAAGACTGCGGCGCCGATCTGCTGAGCCTCAAACGCTTGGCTGACCTGGTGCAGGCCCGCAATCTGGAACAGCTGCTCAGCTGCCCAGTCTCCAACCGCAGTGAGCTGATCCTCGACATCTTTGCCCAGCGGGCCGGCAGTGCGGCAGGGCGCCTGCAGGTGGAACTGGCCCAACTGCGCTACCGGCTGCCACGCCTGCTGGGACGGGGCAGCAGCCTCTCGCGGCAAGGCGGTGGCATCGGCACGGTGGGCTTCATCCGTGATCTCCCCTCTCAACTGGTGGGAAGCCTTCCGCGCAACACTGGAGGAGGCACTGGACGCCGATGTGCGGCTGCTGATGGGCGATCTGGCCGACCCCGACTGGCAAGGCCACCTGGACACGGTGCATCGCCTGCTCGATGACCTCGGCAGCACTGCCCTGCGCCGGGTGATCGCTAATCAGATCGACCGCTGTGAGGCGACCGCGATCGAAACGATTCATCAGAGGGAGCCAGACGCCCTGTTCCTCTCCGCCGTGCGGGGAGATGGACTGCAGTGGCTGCGCGAGCAATTTTTTGATCCCGGGGCAGAATCCCCCAATTAACGACCGGCGACTCGCCGCCATGGCCGAGCTGAGCAGCGCTCTTCAGAACCCTCAGGCGTTGATCACCCTGGCTGTGTTGGGTCTGTCGGTGGTGCTGTTCATCACCGGGGGGATTGCACCGGAGCTCACCGGGTTGCTGAGTTTGAGCCTGTTGATCGCCACCGGGGTGCTCAATCCCCAGGAGGCCCTTGCGGGGTTTGGCAGTCCTGCTTTGATCACCCTGCTGGGCCTGTTCCCGGTCTCCGCTGCACTGTTCAAGAGCGGTGCCCTGGATCGACTAAGAGATCTGATCGCCTCAGAACGGATCCGGTCTTCGCGGCGTCTGATCGCCCTGATGGCCTTCGTGATCGCCCCGGTTTCAGGGATTGTGCCCAACACGCCTGTGGTGGCATCGCTGCTGCCCGTGGTGGAGGGCTGGTGCCAACGGCGCGGCATTTCGCCATCCCGGGTGCTGTTGCCCTTGTCGTTTTCAACGGTGCTGGGGGGCACCCTCACCCTGCTGGGCAGTTCAGTGAACCTGCTGGTGAGCGACATCAGCGAGCAACTGGGCTATGGCTCCCTCGATCTGTTCAGCTTCACGCTGATCAGCGTGCCGGTCTGGCTGACCGGCGCCGTCTACCTGGTGATGGCGCCGCGGGTGCTGCTGCCGGACCGTGGTGCCAGCAGCGATGACCTCGGCGGCACCAGCAAGACCAGCAGCTATTGCACCGAGGTGCGCATCCCTCCCGACTCAGAACTGGTGGGCCGCTCCCTGCTGAACAGTCGACTGCAGCGCCGTTTCGACGTGGACGTGCTGGAACTCCAGCGCGGGGGAGAGCGGCTGATGCCGCCCTTGGCAGACCGACGTCTTGAGGCCGAAGATCATCTGCTGCTGCGGATTACCCGCCCCGATCTGCTGCGTCTCCAGCAGGATCACATGGTTCAGCTCACAACCCAGGGCCAGAACCCCGGTTTCAGCTTGAACAGCGAAGCGGTCAGTGGTCAGAAAACAGTGGAAGTGTTGCTGCCGGCTGGTTCCACCCTGGCCGGCGCCAGCCTGCGGGAATTGCGGTTTCGGCAACGCCACAACGCCACGGTGCTCGCGCTTCGCCGCGGCCAGGAGACCGTTCAGGAACGCCTCGGCCAGGTGATCCTGCGGGCGGGCGATGTGTTTCTACTGCAGGCACCGATCGACTCCATCCGCGGCCTGCAGGCCAGCAACGACCTGTTGGTGCTGGATCGACTGGAAGATGACCTGCCCACCGTGGGGCGCAAGCCCGTGGCCGTCAGCATCGCTCTGGCGATGCTGCTGCTGCCGACCCTCACCCCCATCCCCCTAGTGGCGGCGGTGCTGTTGGCCATGGTGAGCGTGGTGGCCACCGGCTGCCTTCGCCTTGGTGAACTGCAGCGCTCAATCCGGCTGGACGTGATCTTGCTGCTGGGATCCCTCACCAGCTTCAGCGTTGCCATGCAGAGCACGGGCCTGGCCGATGCCCTCGCCCTGGTGCTCCAGCAGGGGCTGGCGGGCTGGCCGAGCTATGCCGCTTTGATGGTGGTCTTCATTGGCACCACGCTGTTGACCCAGGTGATGAGCAACGCCGCCTCGGTGGCCCTGCTGGCGCCTGTGGCGGTGCAACTGGCTCCGTCCCTGCAGCTGTCTCCCACCGCCTTGCTGATCACAGTGCTGTTCGGCACCAGTCAGTCCTTTCTCACCCCTGTCGGGTACCAGACCAATTTGATGGTGTTCGGCCCAGGCCGTTATCGCTTTCTGGACGTCACCCGCTACGGGCTTGGCCTGACAGTGATCATGACCATCCTCGTGCCGGCCTTGATCCTCTGGCATTACGGCGGATCCTGAACAACACTGGTCAGATCGCGCGCGCGCCTGTGCCGATCGGAAGGGCCATCGAACGGAGCCAGGGCTGGCATCGCCGGCTTACGGTGCCCCAGTTCACCGTGGTGACTGGATTGCTGGTGGTGCTGATCGGCACGCTGCTGTTGGCCACTCCGCTGTGCTCCTCAAGCCGCGTGGGGCTTTGGGAAGCTCTCTTCACCGCCACATCGGCCATCACCGTAACGGGGCTGTCGATCATCGACATCGGCACCGATCTCACGAGCTTCGGCCAGGCGGTGCTGGCCCTGATGATTCTGGCGGGTGGCCTTGGCTTAATGGCCATCACCACGTTTCTCCAGGGCTTTGTGGTACAGGGAACAGCCCTGCGGCGCCGGCTGGACCGGGGCCAGGCCCTGGATGAATTCGGTGTGGGGGGCATCGGACGCACCTTTCGCGGCATTGCTCTGACGGCAACGCTGGTGATCCTGCTGGGGGCCGTGATCCTGTATCACTTCGGTTTCGATGACATCCCTAACCACGGCGAACGCCTCTGGGCTGCGGTGTTCCACAGCATCTCGGCTTACAACAACGCTGGCTTTGGACTCTGGAGCGACAGCCTCGAGCGCTACCGCAGCAATGGCGTTGTGAATGCTGTGGTGATGCTGCTGATCGTGGCCGGTGGCCTGGGGTGGCGGGTCACCAGCGATCTGAGCACGCAGCTGCTGCGCAAACGGCGAGGCCGGCGTCGTCTGAGCCTGCACTCCCGCCTGGTGCTGCGCACCACCGTGCTCTTGATCGCCTTCGGGGCAGGGGGACTGGCCCTGACGGAATGGTTGAACCAGGGCGAGATCTTCGTGGGAATGCCCTGGTCTGAGCGGTGGCTCACAGCCCTGTTCAAGTCCGTCACGGCACGCACAGCCGGCTTCAGCACCGTTCCGCTTTCGCTCGACACCGTCACCGAATCCAGCCTGCTGTTGCTGATGGTGCTGATGTTCATCGGGGCCAGTCCCGGCGGCACCGGTGGTGGGATCAAGACCACCACCGTGGCCGCCTTGATGGCGGCCACCCGTTCCACCCTGCGGGGCCGGGAGGTGGTGGTGATTCGCAACAGAAGCATCAGCGACAAGGTGGTACTGCGGGCCGTCGGCATCACGGTGGGCTCCCTGCTGTTCGTGATGGCCATGGCGATGCTGATCAGCATCGCGAGCAATTTGAACGGCAAGGATTCGTTCACCTTTATGGAAATGCTGTTCACCTGCATCTCCGCTTTTGCCACGGTGGGCCTGGATCTGGGCGTGACTGTTGAACTCCCCCGTTTCGGCCAGGCAGTGCTGATGGTGGGAATGTTTGTGGGACGGCTGGGGATTCTGTTGCTGCTGAGCGCGATCTGGGAAGCGATGACGCAAGAACAAATCCAGATGAATCGCCAGAATCGAGTCGGTTACCCCAGCGAGGATCTGTATGTCTGAGCGCGATCAGCGGGGGAGGCAACGATGAAGGAATGGTGGCAGTGGAGCCCGGCGCAGGGCAGCGAAAGACTCGGCTTCGCGATCATCGGCGTGGGCCGTTTCGGCATCGCTGTTTGCCGGGAACTGCTTCAGAACGGAGCGGATGTACTGGCCGTGGACCGCTCAGAGCGAGCGGTGGATGAACTGCGTCAAGTAGAGCCCAGCGTGGAGGCCCGCGTCGTGGACTGCACCGACGAAGAGGCCCTGCGGGAAGCCGGCGTGCTCGAAATGGGCACCGTCGTGGTAGCGATCAGTGAACCGATCGAGGCCAGCATCACCGCCACCTTGATCGCCAAAGACAGCGAGGGCAGCCGCGTGCGCCAGGTGATCGCAAGGGCAACGAGCGACCTCCACGAAAAGATGCTGAAGCGGGTGGGGGCCGACCGGGTGATCTTTCCCTCGCGGATGCAGGGTGAGCGCCTGGGTCTTGAACTGGTGCGCCCCAACCTGATGGAGCGGCTGGCCCTGGATGAACAGCACTGCATCGAGGAGATCAAGGTTCCAGAACCGTTTGTGGGGCGATCGCTCCGGGATCTGAATCTGCGCAAGAACTTCAGGGTTAACGTGCTGGCGGCAGGGCCGCAAAGCAGCCTGATGGTGAACCCACCCGCATCCCATGTGCTGGAGGAGGGGCACCTACTGGTGGTTATGGGACTGGTGGACGACCTGCAACGGCTTCCGAAAAACTGAGCCGATGCGCTGCCTCGGGCTGATGAGCGGAACCAGTGCTGACGGTGTGGATGCCGTGCTGGTGCGCTTCGACGGCCCTCCGCAGTGTCCTCAGTGGTCCCTGCTTCGCCACCACCATCAGCCCTATCCGCCCGAACTGCAGCAGCAGGTGGTGGCAGCCAGCCAGGGTGCACCGATGCCGGCATCCCTCTGGCTGGAGCTGGCAGAAGCCATCACGGAGGAGCAAGCCGACGCGGTGCAAGCCTGCGACCCCGATGCAACAGCTGAGCTGATCGGTTGCCATGGCCAGACCGTCTGGCACCGTCCGCCGGCCCGAGGGGCACGGGGGGCCAGCTGGCAGATTCTTCAGGTCCCACTGCTGGCTCATCTGCTGCAAAGGCCGGTGGTCCATGACTTCCGCGCCGCTGATCTGGCGCTGGGGGGACAGGGAGCACCGCTCGTGCCTCGGGCCGATGCGGCACTGCTGGGGAGCACGCAGGGCTGGCGGGCACTGCTGAACCTGGGCGGCATCGCTAACCTCACACTTATACCCCCCTGCAGTGGAGTGGATCGCCATGCCGCGATCTTGGGCTGGGACTGCGGACCCGCCAACAGCTTGATTGACCTGGGCATGCGCCAGTTCACCAATGGCGCCCAATCCTTCGACAAGGGTGGAGCGATGGCAGCGCAGGGCCATGCGGATGAGGGCTGGATCCAGCGCTGGCTCGAGGAGGAGTACTTCCAGATGGCACCACCGAAATCCACGGGACGGGAGTGTTTCGGGCAGGACGACCTCAACCGGCGCCTGCATCAGCTCCGTGGATTCTCAGCGGCAGACACCATCGCAACCCTGACGGCCTTTTCCGCCGCTGTAGTTGCCCAAGATCTGGCGCACCTGCGCCAGAGAGTTGGAATCGCACCGATCGAACTGATCACAGCCGGAGGTGGCAGCCAAAACCCGGTGTTGATCGATGAGCTGCGGCGGCGCTGCCGAGGAGCACAGCTCGATGCAAGCAGCAGTCTGGGAGTGCCGACGGAAGCCCGAGAAGCTCTGGTGTTCGCGTTGCTGGCCTGGTGGCACCACAGGGGGCATCCCGGCAATGTACCAGCCGTCACCGGAGCCTGTCGGGAGGCCGTGCTCGGCACGCGGGTGACTCCGGCCTAACCGGGCCGGTGCAGGCGCAGAGGGGCGCCCCGCAGACGGCGGGGCTGCTGTGATTCGAAGGCGAACCGCAGACGTTCCTCGCGGGTCGGCGTCGGTGCAGACACCTCCAACTCCTGCTCATGGCGTTGCACACCTTGCTGGATCAGCACCCGCGCCATATTACTTACCGTGCGGGATTCCAGCTCCGCCATCGCCGTGAGAAGCGCGCAGAGATCTTCAGGCAGAACAACCTGAATTCTCGGGGACTTGGGCTTTCCACTGGATGAGGTCTGACGGGTGGGCACGACCGGATCCCCAGGGAGGGGCTCTGCTACTAAAAAGTGTACAGAGTATAGTCAAGGGTAGTATCCATGACTATGGTCGGGACATTGGTCCTCCTCGGAGTACCTCATGACACAAGCCACACCTCGCTCCCGTCGCAGCCCAGCCGGCACCCGCGCTCGGTCCCGACGCCCCCGTCGCAGCGCTGAAAACAGCGACGTGCTGGTGTCAGCTGTGATCAGCACCTATCTACTGACCCACCTACACCATGTGTTGCAACGGGCCGAATACGGCGCCTCCCAGGAAGGGCGCAGTACCCAGGCCGCCAACTACGCCCAACTGCGCAAGGTGCTCTGCATGGACGCCCGCAGCATGAAGGACGCCTCGGCCCTGGGGCAGCACGATGACGGCATCGAACAAGCTGCCTGACAAGACCTTCGGTGCTGAATAGCGTTTAAGCAGTTGCTCAGATCGCGATGGCTTCCAACGCCGCATCGCTTTACGCCCGAATCAGCAGGAATCCGGAGCAGACCCAGGCGCTGTTCCGTCAGGCGCTGCAGGATCCCAACGGCGCCATGGCCAGCATCTGCAGCCTGGGCGACCAACTGGGGCTACCCGTCACGACTCAGGAAGTGCGCGAACATCTGGCTAGCCTCGACGATGACGACAGCAAGCGCTGGCTGGTCAAGGCGAGAGGCGGTCTTTGAGCTTCGGGCGTCATAAGGGCCTGGGGCTCAGCGCGCTGACGGCGTCCATAGCCGCCACCTCCGGCCCAACTGAAGAAGAGCAAGTAACTCACGATCGCTAAGCCTGCGGCCACCACGAGAGCGGCCAGCTGCTCCAGTTTCAGCATGGCAACCAGTCTCCAGGAACCCTCGCCAGTTTGCCGACAGGGATGATGGGGGCATCACGCCTACCGCCGGTGCTGCGACTCGAAAACGTCAGCAAGATATACCCAACGGGAGAAGTGCTCCGGGCCGTGACCTGGGAGGTGAAACCAGGAGACAGAATCGGCCTGGTGGGGGTGAACGGCGCCGGCAAGTCCACCCAGATGCGTCTGATCGCCGGACACGAAGAACCCAGCAGCGGCAAGGTGGTTCGGCAAGGGGAACCCCGCATCGCCTACCTCCAGCAGGAATTCGACGTGGACCTGGAGCGCACCGTGCGCCAGGAACTTTTTCAAGCCTTCGGCGAAGCGGCCGAAGTGATGAACCAACAGCAGCAAGTGGAAGAGGCGATGGGCTCCGAACGAGCTGCGGAGGATCCCGATCATCTGGACCAGCTGATCCAACAACTTGGAAAGCTGCAAAGCCGTTTCGAAGCGCTGCATGGCTATGAACTCGATGCCCGCATCGACAAGCTCCTGCCCACGATCGGCTTCACCCCGGAGGGCGCTGAGCTGCAGGTGAAGGACTATTCCGGGGGCTGGCAGATGCGGATCGCCCTGGGAAAAATCCTGCTGCAGGAACCGGATCTACTGCTGCTGGACGAACCCACCAACCATCTGGACGTCGAGACCATCCAGTGGCTGGAGAACTACCTGCTGGCGCAGAGCGCAGCCCTTGTGGTGATCAGCCACGACCGCACCTTCCTCGACCGAGTCTGCAATCAGATCGTCTCCACCGAACGGGGGGTGTCCCGCAGCTACCTCGGCAACTACACCGCCCACCTGGAGCAGAAACAACTGGAGCGGGAGGCCACACAGGCGGCCTTCGAACGGCAGCAGAAGGAGATCGCCATACAACAGGTCTACATCGATCGCTTCCGCGCCAGTGCCACCCGCAGCACCCAGGCCAAAAGCCGTGAGAAGCAACTGGACAAGGTGGAACGGGTGGAGGCACCGATCGAATCCGTGGCCGGGCCGAGTTTTCAGTTCCCGCCTGCCCCGCGCTCCGGAGCCCAGGTTGCCCTGATCGACAACGTCACCCACAGCTATGGAGACAAAATCCTGTTCCTGGGGGCTGAACTGGAGGTGGAGCGGGGTGACCGCATTGCCTTCGTCGGCTCCAATGGCGCGGGCAAGTCCACCCTGCTGCGTCTGGTGATGGGGGTTGAAACCCCCAATGAAGGCAGTGCCCGGCTTGGGGAGCACAACGTGATTGCGGGGTACTTCGAACAGAACCAGGCCGAAGCCCTGGATCTGTCCAAGACCGTGATCGACACGATGTACGAAGCGGTTCCCGACTGGACCCAGACCCAGGTTCGTTCGCTGCTGGGCAGCTTCTGCTTCAGGAACGACACGGTGTTCAAGGAAGTCGGGAAGCTCAGTGGAGGAGAAAAGGCTCGCCTAGCCCTAGCCCTGATGCTGCTCACCCCCTGCAATCTGCTCGTCTTGGATGAGCCCACCAATCACCTCGACATTCCCGCTAAGCAGATGCTCGAGGACGCCTTGATGGCCTACGAGGGAGCCGCGCTGCTGGTCTCCCACGACCGCTATTTCATCTCCCGCGTCGCCAACCGCATCGTGGAACTGCGGGACGGAGAACTGGTGATGTATCGCGGGGATTACAACTACTACCTCGAGAAAAAAGAGGAGGAAAGGGCAGCCGCCAAGGAGAAAGAACTGGCTGCAGAACGGGAGGCCAAGAGGAAGGCCAACAAGGAGAAGCAGAAGGCACGCGACGCCCGCCATAAAAAGGCGGCCTGACTGGCATCAGACGGCGGCACCGAAAACTTCACACAGGTTTAGGCAGGAAGACTTATTTCTCTTTGCTTGCTGTTTTCATCTGCATAGGCTGACAAAACTGACCTTCCAGCCCCGATGAGCATGGTTCTCGGTCCCGGCAACAGCGAACCCGTTGGCGGTTCAACAGCCCCCGGCCCGGCACCCCATGAGCAGACCTGGGACGCCGTAGAAACCTATTTCCAGTGCATCACCACCTGTTCGCTCGACGATGGCGACTGCATCACCCAATGCGTCGAACAACTGAGGGACGCTGACGATGCTTGAGCCCAAAGCTTCAGCCAGGGGTCAAGGCCGACAAATCGACGGGCTTGACGTTGATCGAGACCCGCTCCTGAGCTCGCTGCACCTCGAGCACAACAGTGGCACCGACACCACGGCGTTCAATGGCACTGACCACCTCAGCTGGGCCCGCAACAGCCTGGCCGTCGAAGCGGATGATCACATCGTTCACCTTAACCCCGGCGCGGTCCGCCGGCCCCCCAGGCTGAATAGCACGAATCACCGCACCTGGCGGCACCGGGGATGTGGGGGTGGGCCGGGGCACAGGCGACAGACGGATGCCGATCACGGGATGACGGGCTTTACCGCTGCTCACCAGCTGCTGGGCAATGGTTCGAGCGCGATTGATCGGGATGGCAAAACCCAGACCCGCCCCAGGCCCTGATCGCACCAGGGTGTTGATGCCGATCACCTCACCGTCGGCATTGAGAAGTGGCCCACCCGAGTTGCCGGGGTTGATCGCCGCGTCGGTCTGAATCAGATCAAGACGTTTGCCGGAAATTCCCAGCTGGGCAACATTGCGATTAAGATTACTGATGATTCCCAGGGTCACCGTGCTCTCTAGCCCATAGGGATTGCCGACGGCAATCGCCCAGTCGCCCACGCTGAGCCGGTCGGAATCCCCCAGACCCGCGACAGGCCAGGGCCCTGGGCCCTCCAGACGCACCACCGCGAGATCGGTGAGGCTGTCTTTGCCCACCACTCGGGCAGGCACCCGCCTGCCATCGGAGAGCCCTACGGTGAGTTGATCCGCCCCCTCCACCACATGGGCGTTGGTGAGCAGCAGGCCCTTGGCATCGAAGATCACCCCACTGCCTTGGTCGCGCTGCACCCTGGGGCGCGGTGCTGTGGAGCGTGGGATGCCGAAAAAGTGGCGAAACAAAGGGTCCTGCATCAGGGACGGCGGCACACCCGCAACACTGGACTGATTGACGGTCCGCGCCGTCTCCAGGGTGACCACTGCCGGACCACTGCGCTGCACAGCGGCAGCCACAAACGAGTCGCGACGGATTTCCGGGCGCGCCTCGGCCTGCTGAAAGCTAAGGATCAAGGGAAGCGACAACACGCCGGCCACCAGCAATCCCCCCGCCAGAGCAGAGGCGACGAGTGGGCGGGACTGGGAGTTGACCACAGCTTCTAAGGCCATCGGCTACCTCAACGCTACGCAGAGCAGATCCAAAAACAGCCACGTTCCATATCAAAGTTGTGACCACATGCGACCGGGGTCCCGATAGCGTGAGAATGCAGACATTCAGCTGGGTCGGAGGGTCATGCTCGGTTCGCTGTTTCCCCTCATCTACGGAGCGCTGTTCGTGGCCTTGTTGTGGCAGGCCTTCCGCGTGATGAGCAAGGGTTTCCGCGCTGCCAGCGGTCCGATCAACAGCGTGTCCAACAACGCTCCTAGCGACCGCACAGGCCAGGTCACCGTCCACCCAGAACTGCTGGACAGCGAGGGACGCATCACGGAAGAGGCCCTGCTGACGGTGCGCTTTGGTGGTGACGATGACGAAGCCTCGACGGCCGCTGGACCCAGCACTGAATAAATTGGACGCTTGGAGTCGACAGGGGTCGCCTGAGTGGATCAGAGAACACGCATCGTTGCCGCGGTCATCAAGGGCCTCAAGCTGCCTCCCCGGTTTCGGCTTCGGCTGATGAAAGAAGATCCGGTTCGCCTGGAATTGAGCCTGACTCCGGCGTACGGCAAGGACCCCATCACCGTGGGACTTGTGGAATCTCTGGATCTGGTGGCCCGTCGTGACCGGGAAGGCCGGATCCCCCGCGACCTTCAGGGCACCTGGGACTGGACCGTCCGTCACGGCCAGGTGAGCACCGGAGGCTGGAACCCTTATCTCAAGGAGGCACTGCAGACCATGTTCGAGACCGGTCTCCCGGCCATCGTGTTTGAGGAGCTCACCGGAGAGGAGTACCACCCCGTGGATGGGACCCGACACGTGCGCTGATCCAGGACGGGGGTTGTGTAAAGGCGTGCGAATGAATGCAGCAACGCGACAGGCAAGGGGGCTAGATCGGGATTAGTCCGGCCTTTAAGAAAGTCTTCATGGCCTCCCTTGTTCTCTCCATCGGCCCGTTTGTGCGGCTGTTGGCCGCCATGGGCGCCATCAGCAGCCTGGTGCTTTTCGTCCTGACGAATCTCATCCCATGAATCGAGCGGCAACACTGCTTTGAGCCAGTTCCCGATCGACGCCCTGTTGGAGCAGATCTGTTCTCTGGTCCGCCCAGGGAAAACGGTTCTGCTCCAGGCACCGCCTGGGGCGGGCAAGACAACACGGGTTCCCCTGGCGCTGATCGGAGCCCTGTCGGAAGGCCAGGGCGTTTTTGCAGACCATCAGAAAATCTGGATGATCGAGCCGCGGCGGCTGGCCACCAAAGCTGCCGCCACCCGCCTTGCCGCGAGCCTGGGAGAAGACATCGGTACGCGCATCGGTTATGCCGTGCGCGGGGAACAGAAGCGATCCGGCCGCACCCAAGTGGAGGTGATCACCGACGGCCTCTTTCTGCGGCGCTTGCAGAGCGACCCCTCGCTTGATGGGGTGAGGTGCGTGATCTTCGATGAATTTCATGAGCGGGGGCGTGATGCGGACCTATCCCTCGCCTTGCTGCGCGAGGCGAGGCCTCTGCTGAATCCAGATCTCACCGTGATCTTGATGTCGGCCACGCTGGATCTATCCGATTTGAGGGAACGGCTGCCCGAAGCGACGGTGCTGGAAAGCCCAGGCTGCTGTTACCCGGTGGAAACCCAGCACCAACCACCACGGCCGGACGAACCCCTGCCGAAACAGGTGTTGCGCGCCATCGAGCAACACGCCCTCGACCAACCGCAGGGCAGCGGGGTTCTGGTCTTCCTGCCGGGGCTGGCGGAGATTGAACGCTGCAGGCAGAACCTGACGGCCGCCCCTTCCCTGCAGAACTGGAAGGTTCAGGCGCTGCACGGTCAACTGCCCTTGCAGCAGCAAAGTTCAGCCCTGCAGCGCTGCGAGCCCAACCAAGACGGCAGCATCATCCTGGCCAGCGCCATTGCCGA
>NZ_JBGKDP010000035.1:0-4391 GCF_042954245.1 Parasynechococcus sp. | reverse complement strand
AGCCATGCGGATGATGCGCAGCTCGGGCGGCACTGCTCTGAGCTCAGCCGATGCCCTGGTGGTTGACCACTACCGCAGCAAGCAGCACTGGGTGGAATTCAATGACGATCTGCTCAATGAAACACCAGAGGGAATGGAGCTGGTCGAACGATCAGATGCTTGGAGCAGGGTGAAAAGGCTCTTCTGCAAACTTGATAAAGACGACCAATGCGCTCTCCAGATGGTCGTCATCAATGGGATGAGTCTGAGGCAAACAGCGCAACAACTTGGTATTTCAGCGATGACTGTTCAGCGGTGCGTTAAACGCGGCCTCAACAGCCTCGCGAAAGAGTTGAACGCTGCTCAGTTAGACGCCTGAGCGTCGCGATCCATCTGTTCTTGGAGGGTTTTGATGGCGGCATTGAGGGCCGACAGCTGCCGTTCTGCAGCATCACGCCAGAACCACAGCATCGACAACTTCCGTTCCTGATGCTGGCGGCGCAGGGTTGTGTGATCGGTATTGGTGCTGCAGCAAAAGGGAGGGAGCATGTCAATGTTTGCCATAAATCCATGCTGACGGATTTTCAAGCGTGGTGCGACTCACCAATCAGTTGGCTGTCTCAGAAAGTGGAACTACGGTGTGAGTTGAGAGCATCAACACAGTGGTGTCGAGTCCTTGCGAACACCACAACAGCAAGCCGCATAAGTCTCAGGCGATTCCCGGCATTGGTCTTGACCTGCGTCTCGCTTGCGGTTTTTGAGTTCGGTCCTCAGCGCTGCGCTGAGGCGTACGTCGTCCTTATGGCGGGTCAGCAGGCACGACCTCTCAACGGCACCTTCAACAACGTTCCGGTTCTTCATTCCAATCAACCAGAGATCGTCACTGGGCCAGCCATCGCTGCAGAGTCGAACCAGCTACTTGGCAACGCCACCTACACCTTCAACGGTGAGTTCGGCGTTCACATGCATCACAAGTATTACCCCCAAGACCAGTCCAAGCTTGGGGGGCGTCGATCCAGGGGATGGATGACCCTGGCCCTGATTGCGACAAATCCTGGATCAAGCCCGATCACACTGAACTTTGACCGAGGCTCCGTCAAAAACAGTTTTGAAGCGCCCTACCACCCAAATCGTCTGATGGGGGTCAAACCCCTCGGGAAGCGCCCTTGGAACACGGGGCCTGGCGATGCCACCGCCGTTCAACTTCTGCGCGGTGAACTGGACCGGAAGTTGCCCGAACGGGTCGTGATCCCGGCAGGAGCGCAGTGGGTTGTGGTGCGCACCGTGCTCTCTGCCCGTGGCATTGCCAACGGATTGCTGAGGGGACGCAGCAATGGTCCTTTCACGATGGCTGTCGTTGCGGCCGAGCAATCAGCACAGGACTCCGATCTCTTCGCGGTGTTGCAATCTGGGCGTCTGGCGCCGGGGCGGATTTATCTCAACCGGATACGTGAGATCCAGCTGGGTCGCGTTTTCTCCCGGGTGGCCGGCGTTGCCCTCGGCGATGTCTATAAGGCTGAGATCAGCCATGATCTCAACCAAGGCCCACTTCATGTGCCTCTCACCAGCACGAAGCGGCATCACTTCGGCACCAGCGATGTTCAAGTCAATCCGTTGACCACACGGATGATCGATTCCGCTCTGAATAACGTCGGAACCTACGGGGTTCGCTACGACGTGACCCTGAATGTTTCCGGTGCAGGGCCCTATCAACTGGCGCTCAGTCACCCGGTTGTGTCTGGCAAGAAGACCTTCACTGCCTTTCGTGAATCGCTGCAGATTGTTCAGGATCGAACCCTTCGTGAGGTTCACGTGGGCATGCGCTCAGGTGAGAGCCTGGCCCTGGCTGATCTCAACCTGGCGCCTGGTCTCGCAAGGCCGTGAAGGTGAGCCTGGTTTATCCAGCCGATGCCACTCCAGGCCATCTCCTCAGTGTTGTTCCCGTTCAGCAGCTGGCCAGGCTTCATCGCCGCAAGCAACAACAGCGAAATGCCCAGTTGAAAGTTGCAGGCACCAAAATCCGCATAGTGGGACCTAAGACCGCACCTCCTCCTCCTGAAGCGAAGACCATGGTTGTAAAGCGAGCTCCTGTGATGCCGGCGCATGTGATCCCTGCCGTGGCTCCAGCTGTGATTCGATCTCAGCAGCAATGGTTGCTGCAGCTTCAGGGTCGATAACCTACCCCCAGGTGGATTGAACTTTTGAGCGGCGAGGACTCAAAACGTCAACGCATCTTCGTGGAGATGTCAGAGCCCATGGTCGCGTTGATTGACCAGCTCAAGGGTGAATACGGAGCACATTCCCGTGGGCGTGTGCTCGAAAGGTTGTTGCAGGAACTGATCGACCCTGACGATGCAGCTTCGGATCCTGAGGTCATTTCCCTTAAGAACGATGCTGAACCAGCAGCAACCACCAGCTCCGATGAGGTCACCAGTCTCGTTCTGATCTCAACAGGCAACCATCAACAAGGCATTGAACAATCTCCAACCTCAGCGTCTGGGCTTCCCTCGGGGGGGCCTCGGGCATCGATCTGCCGGGGTTCGTCAGCAAGCGCACCAGTCAACTCAAGGCAACCCTTCGCTCGCCGCAGCAACGGGATTCTCCTCAGAACGACCCTCTTGTCTCAATGGTGGATCCCACTGATCTACGCGAGGCCAGTGCTACAGCTGAAGAGCACTGGAGGTCCTTGTATGGACAACCCCGGGACCAACCGTGATTGAAGCCACCATGACCTAGCTGGCGCGTGATGTCTGGTCCAGCACCGATGTGAGTGATGGGCGTCCTTCCCATTCACCTGGTCGGCTGCCAATGCGGCCGTTGAGACGCTCTGCGCCGGGTGGGAGTCAATCGATCCATCGCTCGGGCGAGTGATGGTGGTGGCCGGAGCTCTTGAGGATCACTTTGCCACGTCCTCATTGGCGGAACGCATGCCGACCCTTATCCGTCGCTTTGTAAACCGTTTCCGTCGCAGCCGGCAGGTCACCTCCTTTGAAACCCTCGAATCAACGATGACGGTGCACGGGGCTCTCAAGCTCCTGGGTTTGTCAACGCAAGCAGGTATCCCGGTCACCCTGAGCTCCATTCGGGAGGCTTACAAACAACGGGCTCTAGAGAAGAACATCCCGATACGGGTGGTTCCACCGATGCGATGCGGTGACTCAATGAGACCTATCGGTTGCTGCGTGAGCTGTACCGGAATCGCTGATCAGTCGTCGTGGCTAAGACTTTTTATGAGGCCAGAGTCTAGCCTTGCTTGAGACGCTTGCTTTATGGCTCGTGGCTGGTTCCATGGCTGCAACAATCAGCCAAGCGCTGAGGGCCAGCATGGCCACAGAGCCACAAAGAGCCAGCAGGTCGGTGGCGTTGTTCACCTCGAAACCAATGGTCTTCTTGAACGCAGCGACAATCAGGCCCACAACAATCACATTGGACAGATTGTTTTTAAGGCTTTGGACGCTGTTCACCGAGAGAATGTTGGCGTGCTGCTCCCCGGCACCCTCAATCCGTGGATCAAGGTCTGAGATCACCAGCTCATAGATGCCGTAGCCAAAGATCAGCAGAGCAATGCCTATCACGAAGTAATCAACTCCTCCCACCATCTGAGCGATTGTCTTGGCAGCAACGCTCTTGGCGCTGAAGGGCAGGCGCATGATCACGAGAAATGCGTTGAAGACCTCAATCGCTCCAATCACAAAGCAGCCAACGCTTCCGCGCAGGCTCAGCACCACCGGCACAATGCTGATCAAGCGGAATTTCTAGATCAGCCGCTCAAACCGTCGTTCAATCCATCGCGCGGCCGTGGCTCATTTCAATCAATGCTTGCCGCTTAGCCTGACCGACACAATTGTGGGTTTTGCCTGAGACGCAACAAGAGGCTTGCAACGAGTCTTGACTGAGACAAACGCTAATCCTCAAGATTCAAAATTCGCGCTGTTTTGTTTGTTGCATTCATGGGTTCTCTCCTACACGGCTGTGTTGTGTCTCGTGCAAAAAACATTCTTTCTTGCTCTCTGCTGCTGTCCACGGCCAGTCCAGGGGATATCTGTGATCTACAAAGTTCAGCAATCTCAAGCGTTTTGAGTCTTGCGTACCTGCGATAGACACAGGTACGCAAAGCCTTCTGCATCTTTTTTGGGCATCGTCGCCCTGAGCGGGTTTCGGTCTCTAGATGATCGTGTGGGAATTCTTTTGGGACCCATAAAGCGTCTTATCTTGGCCTCCTGAGACATGCTGGATGTATCTCTGATCTCAGTTAAGACGCGTAAAAAGCTCTATCTCTAGTCTCAGTTGAGATGACTTGACAATAAAAAACCGGGCGCGAAGGCCCGGCTCTTTTGAGGATGTTGATTGTTGAATCAGGTCAACGTTTGCATGCCCTGAATCAAGAAGTCGAAATAAGGAGATGTGAGCTT
>NZ_JBGKDP010000034.1:0-9085 GCF_042954245.1 Parasynechococcus sp. | reverse complement strand
ACCACCAATGGCACCCGGGCTCTCGATCGTGTCCGCGAGGTTCCCCTGCTGTTGACAGCGGCGTTGCTGAACCGCGAAGCCGTGGCCCAGCGTTTGCTGGCGAAACAACCCAACCATATGGCGATTCTCGGCAGCGGTTGGGAGGGGGCCTATTCCCTAGAGGATTCCCTGGCTGCTGGCGCGTTGGGCCATCGGTTGCTAGAGTTGGATTCCACCGGGAGCAGCGCTGCCAACGACGAACTCACGGCAGCCGTTTCCCTCTGGCTTCAGTGGCAATCCGAACCAGAGGCTTGTCTTCGCACGGCGACCCATGGTCAGCGTTTGATTCGCCTGGGCGATCACGACGCGGATTTCCGCTGCTGTGCTGGCCTCGATCAGCTCAATGTCGTTCCGACACAGGTCGAGCCCGGGGTGCTTCGGGCGGCCTGACCCTCATTAAAATTCGCCCATCTGATCAGTGCACGTGAGCGACTTCCTGGCGGCTGCTGTCCAGTTGACGAGCGGTCAGGACCCGGAGCTCAACTTCAATTCGGCTGAAGAGCAGATCGATCTGGCTGCCCGCCGTGGTGCCGAGCTAATTGGTCTGCCGGAGAATTTCGCCTTCATGGGCGATGACAGCCGGCGCCTGGAGCTGGCCCCGACCCTGGCTGAGCAGAGCAGTCGCTTCCTGGTGACCATGGCGTGTCGTTACCAGGTAGCGCTTCTTGGCGGTGGCTTTCCTGTTCCGGTGGGTGATGGATCGCGAACCCTGAACCGCGCGGAGCTCGTCGACCGTGACGGCATGCTCCTGGGCCGTTACGACAAGATTCACCTCTTTGATGTCGACCTGCCGGACGGCAACACCTACCGCGAGTCGGCAACGGTGAACCCAGGTAAGGATTTGCCTCCGGTCGTTGAGATTCCCGATCTTTGTAAGGTGGGGCTGTCCATTTGCTACGATGTGCGGTTTCCTGAGCTTTATCGCCATCTCGTCGGTGCCGGCGCAGACCTGTTGATGATTCCTGCGGCATTCACAGCCTTCACCGGAAAAGATCACTGGCAGGTGCTTCTGCAGGCCAGGGCCATTGAGAACACGGCCTATGTGCTGGCTCCGGCGCAGACCGGTGTCCATCACGGTCGGCGGCAGAGCCATGGACATGCCCTGGTGATTGATCCCTGGGGGACGGTCCTCGCTGATGCGGGTGTCCAGGCGGGAGCTGCCATTGCTCCGGTCAACACCAATCACCTCGGTCATGTTCGGGGGCAGATGCCGAGCCTTCGGCACCGCCAACCTGCTCTGTTCTGAGCGCCATGGCGCCGTCCCGACGGCTGGCCTGGCTTCTCGCCGCGGCCCTGCAGTGCACTGCCTTCACCCAGGCGCTGCCCGCCCGAGCCGCCTTGGCCGCCTGGGCCTTCACCGAGGAAGGGGTTCTCAAGCTGCGCACCAGCCGGAACGCTCGATTGGAGGCGTTTTTTCAGGCCGCCAGTGATGGCCGCGGCACCAGGGTCTGGATTGATATTCCTGGTGAGCTGAGATTCCCGCGTCGCTTGGCTGGACGCAGTACCGTCCGTGAGATCCGGCTGGGCAAGCCCCGCGCGGGTGCCACCCGTCTGGTGGTGGAATTCCGCCCTGACGTGAATCTCAGCCCCAACGATCTGCGTCTGCGTGGAACCGCGCCGGATCGCTGGGAACTGGTGTTCACCGGACTGCCCACCCGCGGCTTGGATGATTTCGGTGAAGGCGATCTGACCGGTCGTGCCACGGCCTGGCTCCCACCAGGTGGATTCCGTCCCACCCGCACGCCGGTGGATCCTTCCGGGTTGCCCACGGTGGCTCGCAACCGTTATCGCATCGTGATCGACCCCGGTCATGGCGGCCCTGATCCGGGGGCCATCGGCATTGGCGGTCTGCGTGAGACCGACGTGGTTTTGGATGTGTCGCTGCAGGTGGCCGACCTGCTGCGGGTGAGGGGTGTTGACGTGCTCTTGACCCGCACCCGTGAAGTGGATGTAGACCTGCCGCCGCGGGTGTCCCTGGCGAATCGCAGCGGGGCCACTGCCTTCGTGAGCATCCATGCCAACGCCCTGAGCATGAACCGTCCGGATGTGAACGGGATCGAGACGTTCTTTTTCTCGGACCCCCGTTCTGGACGTCTGGCCTCCTACCTGCAGCAGCAGATGGTGGACGTGTCCCCCGGAACACCGAATCGCGGCGTCAGACGCGGTCGTTTCTTCGTGATCCGGCGCAGCACCATGCCTTCGGCTCTGGTGGAGATGGGATTTGTCACCGGGGCGATTGACGCGCCTCGTCTGGCCAAGGCTGACCATCGCCATCGTCTGGCCTTGGCCCTGGCGGCCGGCATCCTCAACTACCTGAAGCAGGAGGTGCGATGACGCCGCAATTGCTGGGGTTCTTTGACAGCGGCCTGGGTGGTCTGACGGTTCTGCATCGGGTGCTCGAACGACATGGATCGGTGCCCTGCGTCTACCTCGGTGACACGGCCCGGGTTCCCTATGGCAACCGTCAACCGGATGACATCCGGCGCATCGCCGCTGAAGTGGTGGGTTGGTTGCGCGGCCAAAAGGTGTCCACGGTGGTGATGGCCTGCAACACCACCAATGCCCTGGCAAGGGATGTGGCCGAGGGGCAGGCCGGGGTGCCGGTCATCGGCCTGATCGGCGCCGCCGCAGCGATGGTGGAAACTCGATGTGTTGGTGTGCTGGCCACACCAGCCACCGTGGCCTCTTCGGCCTACCGGGCCAGCATCGAAGCGCTTCACCCCGGGTCGGTGGTGATTGAGCAGGCCTGCCCTGCCTTTGTGCCCCTGATCGAAGCCGGCGAGATGAAAAGCAACGACCTGCGTCGTGCGGCTCAGGCCTATCTCGAGCCCTTGCTGGCGGCTTCAGTGGAGTCGATCGTGCTGGGTTGCACCCATTACCCGTTGCTGGTGCCCCTGTTGCGTCAGCTGCTGCCGGATTCGGTCCAGATCATTGACCCGGCCATCGGCGTGGCCCGTCAACTGGATGCCGTTTTGGGGCCACCGGCGCGAATCTCGCCGACTTCAAGGCCGTTTTCCTTGGAGAGCTGCCGCTTCTGCGTCACCGCGGACCCCGATGGCTTCGCGATGCGCGCCACCCCCTGGCTGGGCCAGCGGCCTGCCGTCAGCCTCCAGTTGCTGCACGCCTGAGCGTGGGACCACTAGGATCGCGGCGCCGAGGGGAGTCATGAGAACCGTTACCGAGCTACTCCAACCGGTAGAGACAGATCTTGAAACCCTGTTCGGAGACCTGCGCAGCCTGATCGGTGCAGGTCATCCCATCCTCCAGGCCGCTGCGGAACACCTGTTCAGTGCTGGCGGCAAGCGTTTACGACCGGGCATTGTTTTGCTGCTGTCGCGGGCCCTGTCCGCGCAGGGAGCGCTCTCGCCCCGCCACCGCCGCCTGGCTGAGATCACCGAAATGATCCACACGGCCTCGCTCGTTCACGACGATGTGGTGGATGAGGCCTCGACCCGGCGCGGGGTGGACACGGTCCATAGTCGTTTTGATGCCCGCGTTGCGGTCCTTGCCGGAGATTTCCTCTTCGCCCAGGCCAGCTGGCATCTCGCCAACCTCGATGACTTGGACGTGGTGAAGCTGCTCAGCCGCGTGATCATGGATCTGGCTGATGGGGAGGTGAAACAGGGCCTTTACCGCTTCGATACGGCGCAAACCTTTGAGACCTACCTCGAAAAGAGCTATTGCAAGACGGCATCTTTGATTGCCAACAGCTGCCGTGCCGCAGGCGTGCTCAGCGGTTGCTCGCCGTCTCAGCTCGACAGCCTCTATCAATTCGGTCGCCAGTTGGGCCTGGCCTTCCAGGTGGTTGACGACATCCTCGATTTCACCGGAAGCGACCAGCAGCTCGGCAAGCCTGCAGCCAGTGATCTCGCCAGCGGCTATCTCACCGCGCCCACCTTCTATGCCCTTGAGGAGCATCCATCGCTGCAGCCGTTGATCGATCGCCAGTTCTCCGAGCCCGGTGACCTGGACAAGGCACTGGAGATGGTGCGGGCATCCAAGGCGATTGAACGCACCCGTGAGCTGGCGGAAACCTTTGCCCGCGAATCCCGTGAATCGATCGCTTGGCTGCCGGAGTCTGCGGCGCAATGCGCCTTGATGGAACTGCCGGACTTTGTCCTCAGCCGCCTGTACTGAGCAGCAACCTCAACACAACAGCCAAGCTGTTGATTTCGCAGGGGTTGGCGTTGAAGTCGGGTTGGTCTGAGCCCTTGGGGCTCACCAGCCAGACCTGACAACCAGCACGATGGGCCGATTGGCTGCCGGCCTGGGAATCCTCTAGGGCCCAGCAGTTTTTTGGGTTGAGCCCCAAGCGTTGGGCAGCAAGCCGAAAGAGTGCGGGGTCGGGTTTGCCCGCGTCAAGCTCGGGATCGTCGCCGTAGACCCGTTCCTGGATCTGCTCGAGCCAGGGATGGGGTGCTGCTTTGAACGCAACGGCATCGCGGCGGCTGCTGGTGACCAGCGCCATGGGGATGCCCCCGTTGTGGCAATGCGCCACCAGCTCTTGTGCGGCAGGCATCGGGGTAACATCCGGAAGCAGGGCACGAACGATCGGCTGCTGCACCGTCAACAGGGCATCCGCGCCCACCGGCTCGGCCAGCCATACATCCACCTGGGCCGCACAGTCGAGCCGGCGACGGCCCTTCAGCTGCATTAACTGGACCTCGTTCAGCTGGGTGCCAAAGTGGGCTGCGGCTTTCCACCAGCCCCGGCGACGCAGCGGCTCGGTGTCGAGCAGAAGCCCATCCAGATCGAACAGGCAAGCGGCAGGTGGCAGTTTCATCCCGGAACGGCGATGCCCAGCTCAATCCTTTCGCATCGACTGCATCATCGTCCGACGGATTGATACGGGACCTGGATCAAGCGGGGTCCTTCTCCTTACCCTTCGAGGAGAAGCACTGCGCAGTCTGCTGTGACCGACGCCAACACCACCATCGAAAGCGTGCTGCAGGAGCAGCGGGTGTTCGAGCCGCCAGCAGACACCTCCGCTAAAGCTCGCATCGGCAGCCTCGAGGCCTACCGGGCCATGGCCGATGCCGCCAAAAAAGATCCTGATGCGTTCTGGGGTGAGGCCGCCCGCCGAGAACTTCATTGGTTCGAGCCTTTCCATACCGTGCTCGATTGGTCGAATCCTCCGTTCGCGCGCTGGTTTGAGGGCGGTACCACGAACCTCTCCTACAACTGCCTGGATCGTCATCTCGATGGGCCAACGGCGCAGAAAACAGCATTGATCTGGGAAGGAGAGCCGGGGGATGTGCGCCGGTTCACCTACCAAGAACTGCATGCCGAGGTGTGCAAAGCCGCCAATGGCCTCAAGGCCATTGGCATCGGCAAGGGTGACCTTGTGGCGCTCTACATGCCGATGGTGCCTGAGGCGGCAATCGCCATGCTCGCTTGCGCGCGCATTGGTGCTCCCCATTCGGTTGTGTTCGGTGGGTTTTCCGCAGAAGCTCTGAGGGACCGTCTCAACGATGGCGAAGTGAAAGCGGTGATCACCGCTGATGGCGGTTTCCGCAAGGATAAGCCGGTGTCTCTAAAGCCCGCAGTGGATGCGGCGCTGGCCAATGGCGCCTGCCCCTCGGTGACCGGCGTGCTTGTGGTGCAGCGCACCAAGCAGGACGTGGAGATGGTTTCCGGTCGTGATCAGTGGTGGCATGACCTGGTGGAGGGTCAGAGTGCCGACTGCCCTGCTCAGCAGATGGCCAGCGAGGACCGCCTGTTCGTTCTCTACACCTCCGGTTCCACCGGCAAACCCAAGGGCGTGGTTCACACCACCGCCGGTTACAACCTCTGGGCCCACCTCACCTTCCAGTGGATCTTCGACATCCGGGATGAGGATGTCTTCTGGTGTACCGCCGATGTGGGTTGGATCACCGGCCACAGTTACATCATCTACGGCCCTTTATCGAACGGTGCAACGACGGTGATGTACGAGGGTGCACCGCGCCCGTCCAAGCCCGGTGCCTTCTGGGAGTTGATTCAGAAGCACGGAATCACGATCTTCTACACGGCTCCCACCGCAATCCGGGCGTTCATGAAGAGCGGCCGCTCCGTTCCGGACCAGTTCGACATGAGCAGCCTCCGCTTGCTCGGCACCGTTGGCGAACCGATCAATCCGGAGGCCTGGATGTGGTATCGCGACGTGATTGGAGGCAACCGCTGCCCGATTGTCGATACCTGGTGGCAGACCGAAACCGGTGGGGTGATGATCAGCCCCCTGCCGGGTGCAACGCCCACCAAGCCCGGCTCCGCCACCTTGCCCCTGCCCGGCATTCAGGCCGACATCATTGATGCAGAAGGCAACAGCTGTGGTGCCGATGAAGGTGGGTACCTGGCGGTGTGTGCCCCCTGGCCTGGAATGATGCGCACCGTGCATGGCAATCCCCAACGCTTCCGCGAGAGCTATTGGGAGCACATCCGGCCTGCCGATGGTTCCTACCTCTATTTCGCGGGGGATGGTGCCCGGCGGGATACCGATGGCTACTTCTGGGTCATGGGTCGCGTCGATGACGTGATCAACGTCTCGGGCCACCGTCTCGGCACGATGGAAATTGAATCAGCGTTGGTGAGTCACCCGGCAGTGGCGGAGGCGGCCGTCGTGGGTCGGCCCGACGATTTCAAGGGTGAAGGCATCGTGGCCTTCGTCACTCTGGAGGCGGGCCGCGAGGGCGATGACGCCCTGGTGAAGGAGTTGCGGGCCCACGTGGGAACGGACATTGGTCTGATCGCCCGGCCGGATGAGATCCGTTGCAATGATGCCCTGCCCAAGACCCGCAGCGGCAAGATCATGCGCCGGATCCTACGGGCCCTGGCGGCGGGTCAGGAGGTGAGTGGCGACACCAGCACCCTTGAGGATCGCTCCGTTCTGGATCGCCTCAGGGCCTGATCGCCTTGCCGATGGTTCGGCTCAGCTGACGGATGACCGCCACTCGCTTGGGGTCATCCGCCCAGTCTCCGAGAAAGCTGAGCCGCAGCCCGGCACTGGCTGGCGTGAGGTGATCGCCGGGCAGTTCCAGGGTTGAGCTGGCGTCGGAAGGACGTTCTCGCAGGGCCTGGATCAGATCGCCGCTTTGATCCAGCTCATCGCGCCCGAATCGCACCACCAGGTTCCGCTCCTGTTGGTAGTGGCGGCTGATCAAGCGAAGCGTTTCGGCTGGACTTGGGCTGAACTCGGTTTCCACCCCGAGCCGGGGTGCCAGTTCGCCCAGCAGGGGAATCGAACGGTCGGCGTTGAAGTTGTTGAAGCTCAGGGCCACCAGGGCCCTGCTGCCCCGACCCCCATCGGGGGCCAGCAGGTGAAGCTTGCATCCCAGGCTGTGGCCAAGCCGCAGCGGAGCTGCAAGGGCCCCGCAGCGCTCCTCAAGTTGGCGACGCGCTGAGCGGAAGGCACTCCAGGCATCGCGGGCCTGGCGTTGATGATCGAACCCAGGCACATAGGCCCAGGCATGCACGGCCAACCCGTCCCCTGCCAGGTCTTTCAGTAGTCTACGGTAGCTGATCTGGGGTGTTGCCGCTAGATAGCTGCCGCCGATGAATTCGATCAATCCCGTGGGTTCGGCCGGCCGCAGCTGCCAGATCGCACCCAGCTGACGCCAGTTGGCCATGTTCAACCGCGCAGCTGATTCAGCACCTGTTGTGCTTCACGCACGTGGGCCGGGCCATCCAAGAGGTTGCTGAAGGTATGACGGATCACTCCCTCGCCGTCAACGATGTAGGTGACGCGACCGGGCAGTAGCCCAAGGGCTTTGGGCACACCCATCTCGCGGCGCAGGGTGTTGTTGCGATCACATAGTAGAGGAAACGTGAGATTGTGGCGGGTGGCGAAACGGCGGTGGCTGACGGCGTCATCACCGCTGATGCCCCAAACCTCTGCATCGAGGGCAGCAAAGCTCTCCGCGTTGTCGCGGAAGCTGCAGGCTTCAGCCGTGCAGCCGGGCGTGTCGTCCTTGGGATAGAAGAACAGCACGAGCCAGCGGCCCTGCACCGACGCGGGAGTGCGAAGGTTACTGTTCTGATCCTCCAGGCTGAACGAGGGGAGCCGGTCGCCGATCCCGAGGGCCATTCGATTGAAATGAAGAGGCTGAACCATAGGCAGCAGGCACCTTGCCCGGGGCGGGAGAATCAGGGGCGGGAGGAGTCACTGCGCCATGCCTGAACAGCTGAATTTGCTTGCGGGGTTTTCAAGGCCTCAGGCGGAGCCCCAAACAGCGGCAACGCCGTTGCCTTCTCCGCCAGCCGTTGAACCTGAGGCTAAGGCTGATCAGCCCGAGGATGCGCCAGGAGCCTCCCCGAACACCCTGCTGATTATCGACACCGAAACCTCCGGTTTGGACCCGCAGCAGGACCAATGCCTTGAGCTGGGCTGCATTTTGTTTGATGTGCCGAGTCGTGCGGTGCTGGCCCAGCAATCATTTCTTCTGCCGGTGGACTCCAACGCGGCAGAAGCGATTAACCGGATCCCCGCCGCCGTCACCCGCCGGCCCCAGCCCTGGCAGGAGGCGCTGGTGTGGTTTGAGCATCTGCTGGACGCTGCCGATCTGCTGGTGGCCCATAACGCGGTCTTCGATCGCCAGTGGTTTGGTCTTGGTGTTGTGCCGTCTACCGCAACACCGTGGCTCTGCACCATGGAAGACATCCGCTGGCCGGCGGAACGTCAGTTGCGTTCGCGGCCGTCGGTGCGGGACCTGGCCTTGGCCTATGGCGTCCCGGTCTGGGCGGTCCACCGCGCCCTCAGCGATTGCATCTACATCGCGGAGGTCTTCGCCCGCTGTGACGACCTTGAGCAGCTGTTGGAGCGGGGCCTGGAACCACGCCAGTTGATGCGTGCCCGGGTGTCGTTCGAAGAATGCCATCTGGCCAAAGCAGCGGGTTTCCGTTGGAACGATCCGATCAAGGGGGCCTGGACCCGTCGTTTGAGCGATCGGGAGGTAGCGGAACTTGACTTTCCTGTCGCCCCCGTTGAGCTCGAGGCCGATCGCCTCAGCGCCTGAGCCTGCACATTTGCTTCAGCACTCCGAAGTATCTGCGTGGTTTTGCAGAGAGCGCC
>NZ_JBGKDP010000033.1:0-2713 GCF_042954245.1 Parasynechococcus sp. | reverse complement strand
CGTGAGACCGAGAGCGGCCTGGGCCGGATCCTCGTTCCGATCAAAGACTTCTCCGCCAGCGCCCGCGAGCAGTTCGAACTAGCGCTGCGAGTGATCAACTCAGCCCCGGAGGATCAGCACGTGCGGATCACCCTGCTGCATGTCCACGACCCCCGCTTCAGCGGCCAGGACCGTCACTGGATGGAACAGCAGCTGATCCGCTGGCGCCCGCCGGGCATTCCGGAGGAACGGTTCCACATCGTGATTGTGCGGGGGCCCGGCATCGACGGGGCCATTCATCGGCTCAGCCGCGAACACGATCTGGTGATCCTGCACACCCAGCGCAGGCGGGTGGCTGGTCTGCCGATTCCCGGCAGCGATCGCACCAGCCAATTGATCCGCCAGCTCCCCTGCGCCTCGATGGTGATCAGCGATCCGTTGGTTTAACAGAGGCCTGCACCCCTCTACCCGAGATGGGACGAGCGCGCCAAGATGCTGCGTAGCGTGTGTTCCATGCCACAACCCCCCCCTGCTAAGGCCTCCTCCGAGGCCATCAACTGGCCGGTAGTTGCTGCTGTGGTGGTGGGTCTCAGCGGCGGCCTAATCCTGTCGGTGCCGCTGAGTCGGTTGATCAACATGAAACCGTCAAGGATGGCAGACCAACCGTTGGCGCCGCCTCAGCCAGCGCCGCTGGCCAACCCTTTTGCTGGTTGGACCGGCTTTGGGGCCAGGGAGGTGGTGGTGCTGGGCCGGGACCGCACCGGCAGTAACACCGATGTGATCTTCACGGTACGGGTGAGTGGCACCACCACAACGATCACCCAGATCCCCCGCGACAGCTACATCGATGCCGAGGGTTTCGGCGGTATCAAGCTCAATGCGCTGATGGCCTACGGCGGTGTGGAGGCGGTGGAGCGGGAGTTGTCGCGGTTGATGAACCGCCCGGTCCGCCATCACATTCTGGTGCGCCTGGATGCGATCGAAACCCTGGCCAACCTGGTGGGGGGAATCCAAGTGGATGTTCCCAAGCGCTTGTATTACGTCGATCGCAGTCAGAACCTGTTAATCGACCTGCAGCCAGGTCCTCAGCTGTTGAAGGGCAAGGATCTGGAGGGTTTTCTGCGTTGGCGCAACGACGGCCGCGGCGATTTCGGCCGGCTGGAACGCCAGCAGCTGGCGTTGAAGGGGCTGTTTGAGCAGATGAAACAACCGCAGAATCTGATCCGCCTGCCAGCTTTGGTCACCGCTGCGGGCCAGGCCTTGGAGACGGATCTGGGGCCAATGGAACTGGGCGGGTTGGTCACCGCCATGGGCACCACCGAACTGAAGGCCTCCAGCCTGAGGGCGGTTCCGTTCGATGCCGACGGCATCAGCTATCTGGATACGGAGTGGCCGGCACACTCGAGCACTGGCGCCGATTCAGGTGACCCCAACGGTCGGCGTTTCCGTTTCCTGTTCTGATCAGATCAGCAGGGTCAGAGAGCGCACCACCCGGCCGCAGAGGTCACCCACCTTGCCCCAGCGGTCTTCGTTGACGCTGGTGGCCAGGGTGTAAAGCCGGCCGCGGTCGACCACCACAGTCGCCAGCTCGTGGCGGTCGCGGTCTTCCAGGTGCACGGTGTATGCCAGATCGTAGAAGGTGTGGCCATTCACTTCACGCTCCTGGGCTTCCACCAGCTCGGCGGTGCGGCCGCTGCCGGCGGTGGCGATCACTTCACGGCGCAGGCGCTCGCCAACGGCAACGGCGCTGCCCAGTTCACTCAGCTCGTTGTCTTCGTTCACCTTGTTGATCATCAGGCTCACGGTTTCATCGCTGTGGATCAGGTCGTGAAACACCACCCGGGGTCCGTTGCTCACCTGCACCTCGGTCCAGCCGGTGGGGTAGAGAAAGGCGAAACGGCCATCCGGGCTCTGGTACGACTGCAGCCCTGCCGTTGGTCCCGCTGCGCAGGCCCCCAGCACCAGTGCCAGGATGCCGCAAATGATCACGCGACTCAAAGACTGGAGAAGCTGCATTAGCGGGGCGATCAATCCACGGGCCATTCTGCCGTTGAGGCCTGAGGGCTGTGACCAGTGTTGCGGCAGATGATCTCTACAACTCCTACATTTCCTACATTGGCGGCAGACCCCTGAGCGGCTTCACCAAACCGTTGGCCCGGCTGATTGATCAGTTCGAGCGTCTACCCGGTATCGGCCCGCGCACGGCTCAGAGGCTCGCATTGCACCTGCTGAACCAACCGCAGGAGCAGATCCATCAGTTCGCTGATGCCCTGTTGGCGGCCCGCACCCAGGTGGGCCAGTGCCAAACCTGTTTTCACCTCTCCGCTGATCCCGAATGTGAGATCTGCCGCAACCCCGAGCGCCGCAACGGCGTGATCTGCGTGGTGGCCGATTCCCGCGATCTTCTGGCTCTGGAGCGCACCCGTGAATTCCAGGGGCGCTACCACGTGCTCGGAGGCCTGATTTCACCCATGGATGGCGTTGGTCCGAAGCTGCTGCATGTCACCGAATTGGTGCAGCGAATCACCAACGAGGAGATCAGTGAGGTGATCCTGGCCCTCACCCCCAGCGTGGAAGGGGATACCACCAGCTTGTATCTGGGGCGGTTGCTCAAGCCCTTCTGTTCGGTGAGCCGGATCGCCTACGGCCTGCCGATGGGCAGTGAACTGGAATACGCCGATGAGGTCACCCTCAGCCGAGCCCTGGAGGGGCGCCGGCCGGTATGAGCAAGTAC
>NZ_JBGKDP010000032.1:0-4606 GCF_042954245.1 Parasynechococcus sp. | reverse complement strand
CCTCTGTCTTGATGGCCTCGATCTCTTGCCAGAACGTGCCTTTAGACAGTTGCGGCTTGTTCAGTTCTGCCACTGCCAGCTGGTGGGCTCTGGCGATGAAATCGGCAGGATCGTCAACGTCATCGATTGAGCCTTTGGCCTTGATCCCTGGGGTGATGGCGGCTGCTCTGATGACGATGAATGGCAGCGACACCTGGAGCGCGGCTTCTTTGCATCGCTCAGCCTTGTCGTCCCCGGTTTTGTCGTTGTCGGCGAAGTAAATGATCCCCGCGCAGCCCAGCTCAACTAAGGCGCGGTAGCGATCAACAATCTGGCCAACGCTGTGAGCGTGGCCTGGTTGGCTGATCGCGATGTAGCCCGCAGCTTCAGCGATCTCGCTGCACTTTTCGCCCTCGAACTCAGTGAGGAATTGCCCCTCGATCAACTCCTTAAGAGTGCGGCAGTAGAGGCCCCAAGGTGCTTCTCCACCGCCAAGGATCCAGACACCGTTGTTGCGGTGGTGCGGCCTGTAGAGCTTCGTGCCGTCAATGGCATCCCACCGCTCGACGTATTGGGTTTTGCTGTGATCCCAGCTGGCGACGAGCTGAAACTCAACGTCCCTGAAGACCCGCTTAGAGCCGTCCTCAATGAACGGCGTTGGAGGCTTCGGCACGCATCGCGCTAGCTCAATCTGAGTTATGGAAAGCCGCTGAGGCTTGTCTTTTTTCTGGTCCGGTTTGGGGTCTGAGAACCCCTTCGGCGGTGAAGTCACGATGGTTCTGCGGTGTGGTCTGTTGTTGCATTCGCGGTGCCGAACGAAATGGGCGCACCTGCCGTCCTTGGTGTTGCCGGTGAAGGCCCAGTCGCCGATGACATGGCCTGGCTGGATGTCATGGCGTGGGTGGTGACACCACGCCTGTTCGCCGTCTCGGCTCCAGCTGCAATCGCCGTCCTTCTCTCGACGGCAGTCATCGATTGGGCAGGGGCGTCCTTTGCCTGACCGAATTGGAGGGCCAGAATTGGTGTGCTCTGACATGGGTCGGCTCCCTTTCAGCGCACGGTTGGATTGGGCACCCGGCTGAAGGTTTCAACCTTCACCGCGGGTGTCTGCTGGAACTCAGTCCACGCCTGTTCAGCGGCGAGCTTGTCCCACTGAATTGGCCCTTTGCCACTGACGCCTGTCGTCCGGAAATGGATTCCTTTGCGCCAGGGTCCGTTCTCCATCTTTTTGATGGCGCGAACTGTCTGTGGATGGATGCCCAGCCATTCGCTGAACTCGATGGTGCCGATCCAGTTAGAGCGGCTTGTACTTGTCGAGGGGGTTGGGGGTTTCTGTCTTTCCAGAAGGTCCATTGAGCTGTTTGCTCAAACGGATCGAACAAACCTTGTCGAGCTGGCGGAGCCATGCGAGAGCAACCCGCATGAATTGATCCCGCTGGAATCGGTCCAGTTCTTCACCCTCGATCCGGACTCGCAGGATGCGGAGATCGTCAAGGTCGTCAGCACCGGCTTGGTAGGCCATCACCGCAAAGCTGCGAAGAGCATGGCGATGCGGCTGAAGCCAGGCTGTCTTCCCCTCAAGCCGATAGTCCCTGGTCTTCTGCTCGAACCGCTCAAGCTGTGTAGTCGACACCTTGGGGCGATGCTTTGCCAGCCCAGCGGCATGGCGCTCCTTGATGGCCTGATGAAGCGCAAGACGCTCCTCAGGGCCTAGATCGCGCCAGGCGTTCAGAAGATCAGATCCTTCCTTCACGGGAGGGAGGTTGTTCGTTCCTGTTCTTCGAGCCGGTAGCGCGCACGCCGTGGTTCCGGGTCTGCAATCACCCTAGGACTCACGTCAAGTCACCTCAACGCCCTAGGGCGTCACGGAACGCCTTCCTAGTCAGCTCGTCTGTGGTCTGCCTGTAGCTCCTGACGTTGGTCGCCGGTGTATTTCCGAAGGCGCGGGTCAACACCTGATCCGGCAAGCCAAGCGATCGAGCCCGAACATTCCATGCGTTCCTGAGGCTGTACGGCACAACCTTGAGGTCGTCCTCGGCGTACTCCAGCCGGAGTTGATTCCAGCGATCGACCTTTTTCAGGTACTGCTCGACGTAGTGGGCTGTGATCTCACGACGGCCACCATCTCGGGTCTGTGGCCAAGCCCATGAGTTCCACTGTGCGGCGATGTTGAAGTCGTGCCTGGTGCCATCAACCACCAAGGGAACCTCTTCAAGCCAGCGCGGTTTGGTCTTTGTCGCGCCGCCAGCCTTTCGGTAGGTCGAGAACATCTGGAGCACCCCTTCGCTGTTGGTGCGCGCTTCGATCTTGGTCAGCTCAAACGGCCTGATCCCAAGACCCACAAGTGTGATTAAGACATTGCGCCAGCCTTCGCCCCAGCGCGCTTCGACGGCGTGAATCAGCTCAAGGATCTCCTCGTCAGCGAGGGCAGCCGTCTCCAACTTTTCAGGCTTCTCACCCCGAATTGGCTTCGCGTGAAATTCGTCGATCAACCAGCTGGCAGGAGCCCTGAACCGTGTGTCCTTCACGGCGAACTCGGTGAAGCCTTTCAGGGTCGAGACGCACACAGCGCGGGCTGAATAGTGATCAGCCCACTGACGAGCAGTCAGGCGCAGCAAGGTTGGGCCGTCAGCTGGACGGCTCTCCTTCAAAACCGCAATGGCGGCGTCGATATAAACCTCGTAATTCGATTGCCAGGTGCCCAGCTGGATTCGGTTGCCGCTTTCCATGAGCCGGACTCGATACGCCTCCTTGATCTCTGACCAGCTGGCGGTGAACTGCTCTCCGACTTGATCGCTTGTTTTGGCGGTTTCGTTGAAAGCCACCGCGAGGGTGACGGCTCCGTTGTCCCAGTTGCGATAAAGCTCGCGCAGCCATTCAGTGATCTCCTCCTCGCACTCTTCTGCCCAGCGGAGATGCTTCGGGAGGGTCTTCTGCTGCCAGTTCTCGCCTTGAACGACGGCAACCATGACGCGGCCTCTATTGGCCCTCACAGACCACCCCGGACGCTTGTCGCAGGTGTTCCTCAGGCGCTGCTCCCACAACGCCATTTCAGAGCGGGCTCTACGGGGCACGCATCAAAAGCTGCATCAATAATCAGTAAACCAGACTCAATCCGGCTCTGCCAGGCTTGTCCAGACTCACCATCAGGACTAGGGTTCTCTCTGAAACCCACTTCCCATAAGTCGTTTGGTCACTTCTATCACCCAAATGACTACTGGGGGGTGGAAGTCCCCCTTCAACCATTCTACCGGAAGCGATCTCAGAATTAGGCCACAGGCGCCCGAGACCCTTCCAGACAACGGATCCAAACAAATTCTAGCGGTCTTCGCTGGGCTGGATAAGGCGGATGCCCTGGCGTACGTCAGCCGTCTCTTCGATGACGCCCAGGCCGATGCCGTGCTGTGAGGGGACAAGCTCCTCCTGAAGCGATTCCTGGAGCAGTGCTCCCACACCGGCTCGCAGGAGACCAAGGACGGCTACCGGCGAGAGCTGCGGCACTTCACCCGCTGGCGCGATCAGAACCACCCCCACCTGCATTTGCGGGAGCTGGATCCCGCGCTGATGGATGACTGGGTGTCCCGACTGCGGAAACAAGTGGAGTCCGGCGAGCTGATGCCGCGCTCGTTCAACCGGCGGGTCAGTGCGGTGAGCGCCCTCTACCGATGGGGGTCGGAACCTACGCGAGCAGCTGTGACAGGAGTGCCGCGAAGGTAAAAGGGTCAGCCATCGCAGTGCGGGACTACGTCATGGTCCGCGGGTCGTATTTGCTCGGGTGCTGCGTATCGGAGCTGTGCCGTCTGCGGTGGGAGGACATCGAACCGCTGGATGAGGGCGGCAACGTTCGCCTCCTCGGCAAGGGGAGCAAGCCCCGCACCATCCGCGTCAGCAACGACACGCTGAAAGTTGTTCGAGTCGTTGGGCCGCGGCGAGCCTGAGGACTGGCTTTTTCCAAGTAACAAAAGGAATGGCCCATTGACCCAGCAGGCGGTGGCCGCTCGCATGGCCAGGTGGGGACGGGAGGCAAACGTCCGGCTCCACCCGCACCGTTGCCGCCACACCCATGCCACTCATGCAATTCGGCGGGGGGTGGATGTTTTCACCCTTTCGGCGACGCTCGGCCACAGCTCGACGGGAACCACATCTCACTACATTCTTGCTGAGCCTGGTGAGAGTTCATCTCTCAAATTGGGTTGATGGCCCGTTCTGACGTAAGACATGTTGTGATTGATATTGGAGAGACTTTTCGCTACACAGGATGTAGTTGCAACAATGTCTGGTGGTCAATGCGTCGCTTAACTGGTCCTCAATTGTTGGACTAATTTTGTTTTTCCAAGGATGGAGGTTGGATCCGATTTTGCAGTTTGGATAATTCTTTTGGCGGCTGGACTTATTACTGAATCAGCTCCGAGTATTGCATCCGATTATCAAAAATGGAGATTTAGGACAGGCAGGGCAAATGCAGTAATCGCTGGACAAGGCCAGCCGAGTGACATCGTAGATGAGTAGATCATTTATACGTAATACCGACTGCGACTGATGTTTAGGCCGTTTTTATTTGCCCCTGCTACTCTGATCTTCGCTGGAGCTGCATTGGCTAGTCCTATTCACCTGACGTGTTTAATCG
>NZ_JBGKDP010000031.1:0-10714 GCF_042954245.1 Parasynechococcus sp. | reverse complement strand
CATCCAGGCCTACACCGCCAAGGCCCCCGAGCCCGCTCCCGCTGCACCCGTTCAGGGCCTCTGGTGATCTAACGGCACAACGACAAAACACGTCCACCGAGCCCTGGGTCCGCCCAGGGCTTTTTTGATGCCCACTTTTTTGATGCCCAATGGATCAGAACAAAACCATCAAGGCAGGACCACGACTGGCGTCCCCACCTCCACCAGATCAAAAACCCTGCGGATGTGTTCGTCATAGAGGCGAACACATCCATGGGACACAGCACGTCCGACGGTCCAACGGTGGGGCGTGCCGTGCAAGCCGACGTGGGAGCAGCCACGAACCTGCACCACCTTTCTCCAGCAAGAACCGCCAACAACGTCGCCCGAAGCACTGGACTCAATCAAGAACGCATCCTTGACCTAGCGGGACATCGGGCGCTGCACCCCAGGCTGCGAAAAGTCTCAGGACTTGCGTTGATTGATGATGCAGGCAAGCCGTTCAAGGATCACCATGCCGTCGTTTCCACGCACCGTGATGCTGCTGGGCAGCGGGGAGCTGGGCAAGGAAGTGGCCATTGCTGCCCAACGGCTTGGCTGCCGGGTGATCGCCTGTGATCGCTATGTCGGTGCCCCGGCCATGCAGGTGGCTGACGTGGCCGAAGTTCTGCCGATGACCGATGCCGATGCATTGCGAGAGGTGGTCAGGCGACACCAACCCGACGTGGTGATCCCGGAGATCGAAGCACTCGCCGTCCATGCCCTGGCGGAACTCGAACAAGAGGGGATCACTGTGATTCCAACGGCCCGCGCGACGGCCGTCACCATGAACCGAGACCGCATCCGCGACCTAGCGGTCGGCGAACTCGGTCTCCGCAGCGCCCGGTTCGCCTATGCCACCAGTGCTGAGGAACTCACAGCGGTGGCGGAACCTCTGGGCTGGCCCATCGTGGTGAAACCGGTGATGAGTTCCTCCGGCAAAGGCCAGAGCGTGGTGACCTGTGCGGACGATCTGCCCAAGGCCTGGGAGACCGCCATGGCCGGCGCACGGGGCACCTCAACTCAGGTGATCGTGGAGGAATTTCTCCATTTTGATCTGGAGATCACCCTGCTTACCATCCGTCAACGCAATGGCGAAACCCTGTTCTGTGCACCAATCGGCCACGAACAGGAAGGAGGGGACTATCAGTGCAGCTGGCAGCCGGCTCAACTCACCGACCAACAACTGCGTCAGGCCCAGGCCATGGCCAAAACCGTGACCGACAACCTGGGCGGTGCCGGTCTCTTCGGTGTGGAATTTTTCCTTTGTGGCGATGAGGTGATTTTTTCCGAACTGTCTCCCCGGCCGCACGACACAGGCCTGGTCACCCTGATCAGCCAGAACATGAGCGAGTTCGAACTGCACCTGCGCGCTGTTCTCGGTCTACCGATCCCCACCATCACGGCAGCTGATGCAGCCGCCAGCCGAGTGATCCTGGCCCAAACGAATATGGACTCTGTCGCTTTTGAAGGGGTCGAACAAGCTCTCACAGAAGCTGACACCCAATTGCTGCTGTTCGGCAAGCCCACAGCCCGCCCCGGTCGGCGCATGGGTGTGGCCCTGGCAAGGGGAGGAAATCGGAAGGATGCACAAGCCAAGGCCGACAGGGCAGCCGCCTGTGTGACCGTGATCCCAAGATCAACGACTGCCTGAAAACCGGTAGTGGGTTAAGCCATCCAGCACGGCTCCAACACTGGGCGCTTCGACACGTACACCCGCTGCTGGGTCCGTTGACCCAACAGGCAGGGATCGTGATCCGCAGGAACCACCGTGGCGGGCAAACCATCCAATCCCCCTGCTGACTGGCCACCACCAGAACCTGCTGCAGGGGGAGCTCCCAAGACTGGGCCAGAAAACGGATGGCCTCGCTGCGGGAGGCGCGCTGGGGCAGAATATTCAGGAACCAATGACAATGGAGCTGGGGTTCCGCCTGTAGACCATGGCGGCGCAAGCACTGACGGGCCAAACCAATCAGACCGCGGTTGGAAGCACGCAACAGGTAGCTGACCTTGAAAGGACTCTGGTGATCAGGGTCCTGAAGTTGAATGTGTTCCTGGAGTTGCCCCATCGCTGCGAGAACAGCCTCGCGATCCCATGCTTGACTGATGCGGTCCGCCCACACGGGATCTTCCACGCAATCCGACGTGTGGTGAATCTCGGTTCCAGCCCAGCAGATCCAGGCCTTGGGGTCGGGAAGATGCAACTACTGGTAGCGCTGACGCGCCTGATCCAACGACCGCCCCGTGAGAATCACCAAGCCTGTCGAAGCGACAAAGGGTTCGGCGTGAAGCCGATCGCGCAGATGCGCCAAGGAGCGTTCCTCCGGCAGCTCCAAGCAGCTGTCGAGATCCAACGCCAACAGCCTGGAGATGAGACTGGGCCGCCGCACCACCGACACCCACGAACAGGTGACACGCGGATTTTCTGCTGCATCAGGGCGAGGTACTGACCCACATGGGCATCCCAGCTGAAGTGCCGACTGATGGCCTCAACCCCGTTGCCACTCCAACGGCGCCAACGGGAGCGATCACTGCCGGCCAATTCCAGGGCCTCCTGAAGTGCCCCGGGATCGGTGACATCCGCCAGAAGACCGTTGTCGCAACGGTGTTGGATGTCCCGTGGACCGCCATCGTCGGTGGCCACCATCGGCAAACCGCAGGCCGCGGCCTCAAGAAGGGTGAGTCCGAAGAGTTCGGTTAACGCCGGATTCACAAACAGCCCTGCACGACGCGCAGCCCAGCGATAAAGGGCAGGAATCTGGGCACGGCTGTGTTGTTTGGGATAGGCCACCTGACCATAGAGATCAAAGCAATCCACCAGATCGAAGACCTGCTGAAGCACATCGCGCTGCTGCTTCTCGAGCTGACGCGGGTCATCCCGACAGCCGAGCACAAGCACCAGGTTGTGACGCTGTCGCAGCACCGGCAACTGACCAAAGGCTTCCACCAGAGCGGGAATGTTCTTGCGCCGCACCGCACGGGAAATCGCCAGCAGGGGCGGACGATTCGGCTCCCTGAGGGAAGGCTGCAACAGGCTTTGCAGCGCGGAGCATTCCTGCGATGAACCGTGGGGATGGAACCGGGAAGCATCAACGCCAGGGGGCACCACCGCCGCTTGATCCGCCTGAAAGTGGCCGTAGCGGCAGTACTGCTGATCCGCCTCCTGTCGGGTGCTGGTGATCACCAGATCCGCCCGGGCCAAGGCCCGCTCTTCGGCGTCGATGCGTCGGCTGATGGCATAGGTCTGCTCAAGTTGAGAGCGATCCAAGCCACCAGCGAGGAGACGTCGCTGTTTCTCCCGGCCGAGGGAATGGCCAGTGAAAACAAGCGGAATCCCCAACCGCTGACTAACAAGAGCACCCGCCAGACCGGCATCGGCGTAATGCGCATGGATCCAATCCACCCTCTGGCCGGTCTGGCTCAGATGTTCCACCAGCGGATCAGCCAGCTCCTCGAGATAAGGCCAAAGCAACTCCTTGCGCAGATACCGCTTGGGACCAAAGGGAAAGCGCAGGATGCGGGCCGCTGAAGCAATGGCTTCGACCCGTTGGCTGTAATCGAGATCAACCTGACGATCCTGAATCAGCCGAGTCACCACATCAACCTGATCGACCTCCGCCCGCTGCGCCAGGCTGCGCACGAGCTCCAGCACATACAACGTCTGGCCACCGGTATCAGCATCCCGACCCAGTTCGAGCTCATGGGAACGAAACAGACCGTGAAGGTACAGATGCAACAACCGGATCCCCATTCGCTCCCCTCACAAACAACAACGGGACGCAGATTCGGTGCCGTTGTTGTTTCTTTAGAGACGAAAAAGGGGTAAAAAATGAAAAAACCCCCTTAGCAGACCGACAAATCAAACCGAGCAAAAAAGCCGAGTCACTCTGTCTCGCAGAGGATCTGAGCCCAAGGGACAACAGTCATACCCTCGGCTTGATGTAACAAGCCAGCAACGTCAGAGGCGGTCGCTTACATCGACAAGGCTGCCCTGCTCGTCACCCCAACCACCCGCAGAGAAGGTGACGGCGCCATCCACATCAAGCTGCTCGTTGATCCAGCCAAGGATGACCGACCCCAACCTGTGCCGGGGACGGCTCACCGCGAAAACTGCGAAGGCTGAAGTGGTCTGCACCCTGCACCAACACCAAGCGGTGACCCAAGCGCACGGCCTTGTTCTCACGCATCGGAGCAATCGCTTCCGGACCCGAAGGCACCACCCAATCGTGGGTACCGCCGATCAGCAGCAACTTGGCCGGAAGGCTCTCCAAACGACTTCCGTCAAACAAGAGACGCAAGGGCGGGCTGACGGCCACAACAGCCTTGACCCTTGGGTCGGTAACAGCGGCTTGGTTAACCCCCGACAGCCAACTGCATTAGAGCACTCAGCTGATGTTTCACTCCGGATCCTTGAGGTCGTTGCAACGGGATTTGAGTTTTCGATCAGTGGGGATACCACCGGCCAACTGAACGTGGTGGTGGCTTTCCAGGAGTGACACACCACCGCAACAGCATCGGTGTTCAACGTGGTCCCAGGCAGAAGACGCCGCCCTGCACTGATGGCATCAAACAAAGCGGACACATCAAGGGGGCGAAGCCGCAACTCTTCAGGCCCCGGCGGCGGCGCATCACCAGCGAGCATCGCTTTCTGTTGATTGAAATCACTGCCGGGGTGGTCTGGCACCAAAAGAGTGTAGCCATGGGCAGCCAGCACCTCACCCCAACCTTCAAAGGATTCCGGATCGTCCCAGAGCCCATGGGAAATTACGACCAAGCGTCCGTTGGCTGGCGCTGCAGGCTGAAGCGTCAGAACCCGCAGGGGTTTCGGCCGATGGGGCACGGGCACCTGAACAACCTCACGGGACCAACTGGAGCGCAGTGGCCCCCGCAGAGCGGCCGTCACGGATGCGGCCTCAACGGAACGGGCCAAGGCAAGCCCCTCCTCAAGATTGGTTTTAAGCCGGTTGGCCACCTCAGCGAGGCGAGATAAATCGATCGACGCCTGCTCTCTCGGCAATTCCCTCAAGAGACACAACCTGTGTCGCCGCATGGAGGGCCTACTCCAGCAGCGGCTGACCAGTCGATCCCGCCAGTAATGCCTTGGTTTCCAAGAGCAGTGGCGTTAGGAACACCTGGCGCAGCAGCGACAACAACCTACCACCACTGGCCAGTTCCAAATCCTGCAGATCCGTACTGGCCTGAATCAATTGTTCAGCGGACTCACCGTCAGCGAAGTTGATCGTGATCTCCGTGTCCAGAACGGCAGACGCAACACGAACCGCTACAAGGCTGAAGCGGGACCCCCGCGAAGGACCAGTGACATGCCAACAAAAGCCAGGGCCGCCAGGTGGGTGCGAAGTCAGGCCATCAATCCGCCATGGAAACGGGGAGTTTTGGTGGATGCTGCTCCAAAACTCGAGCCAGGTAGCGGCCAGTGTGACTGGTGGGGTGCTGGGCGACCTCTTCTGGAGTGCCGGTGACCAGGATCTCGCCACCCTTGTCACCGCCTTCGGGGCCGAGATCGATAATCCAGTCGCTGCAACGGATCACGTCAAGATTGTGCTCGATGCAGATGATCGAGTTGCCCTTGTCGACCAACCGCTGCATCACATCCATCAGCTTGTGCACGTCGTAGAAGCTGAGGCCGGTCGTGGGCTCATCAATCAGATAAAGCGTCTTGCCGGTGGCCCGCCGTGACAGCTCGGTCGCCAACTTCACCCGCTGGGCCTCACCCCCCGAGAGGGTTGGCGCCGGCTGGCCGAGCTTGACGTAGCCGAGGCCCACATCCACCAAGGTGCGCAAGCGATCTGCCGCCTGAGGAATGGCATCAAACACCTCAGCGGCCTGCTCCACCGTCATTTGCAGCACATCCGCGATGGTGTGGCCCTTGTATTTCACCTGCAGAGTTTCGCGGTTAAACCGGGCGCCTTTGCAGACATCGCACTGGACGTACACATCTGGCAGGAAGTTCATCTCAATCACGTTCACGCCCTGACCACGGCAGGCCTCACAGCGGCCACCCTTCACGTTGAAACTGAACTGCCCCACCTGGTAACCGCGGGCTTTGGCCTCCACTGTGGCGGCAAACACCTGACGGATCGGATCAAAGGCACCGGTGTAGGTGGCTGGATTGGAGCGGGGCGTGCGTCCAATCGGGCTCTGGTCGATGACGATCACCTTGTCGATCGACTTCAACCCCCGCAGTTCACCCAGACCATGCGGAAAGGGCACCTTCAGACCCAGTCCGTTCTCCAGGGCGGGATGCAGGAGCTCATTCACCAGGGTGCTCTTGCCGCTGCCGCTCACCCCGGTGACGGACACCAACCGGCCCAAGGGGAACTCAATCGAAACGTTCCTGAGGTTGTTGCGGTTGCAATCAATCAACTTGAGTGAGCGCGAACCGCTCTGGCGGCGTTCGGCCGGCGTTGGAATGGACCGACGGCCACTCAGGTAGGCGCCGGTGAGGGATTCGCTGCTGGCCACCAGGTCATCGAAACTTCCCTCCGCAACGATGTGGCCCCCATGGACGCCGGCACCAGGGCCGATGTCCACCACGTGATCGGCAGCACGGATGGTGTCTTCATCGTGTTCCACCACCACCAGAGTGTTTCCGAGATCCCTGAGCCGCACCAGGGTGTTCAGGAGACGGTCATTGTCCCGCTGATGCAAGCCGATGCTCGGCTCATCCAGCACGTACAGCACCCCGGTGAGACCAGCACCGATCTGGGTCGCCAGGCGGATGCGCTGGGCTTCACCACCGGAGAGCGTCATCGCCGGTCGATCCAGGCTCAAGTAGTCGAGACCAACATCGAGCAGGAATTTCAAACGCAGGCGGATTTCCCTGAGCACCAGATCACCGATCTGGATCTGACGGGCATTCAGCAAGGGCTCAGAGCCCTCATGGGCGCCCACGCCCATGAGTTTTTCGATCCGTTCCAGGGTCTGACCGACGCTGACGGCCGTGAGTTCTGAAATCCGGTACGACCCCACCTTCACCGCCAGGGCTTCGGGGCGGAGCCGCTGACCGGCACAGCTGGCACAGGGCACCAACTCCAGATATTTCTCCAGTTTCTGGCGCTGGGACTCGCCGCTGGCATCGCGGAGCTGCCGCTCGAGAATTGGAAGAATGCCTTCGAAGGGCCGGGTGTATCCCCCCTTACCCTTGCGATAACGGCTGTCGGCCTGGATCAGAATCGGTTCGCGGCTTCCGATGAGCAGCACATCCCGCTGCTCATCGCTGAGTTGATCCCAGGGGGTTTTGATCTCGAAACCAAAGGCTTCACCAACAGAGAACAACAGAGAGAAGTAATAGCTGTTGTCTTTCTCGGCCCAGGGAGCGACCGCGGAATACACCGGCTGAGTTGGGTCCGGGATCACCCGGTCACAGGTGAACTTGCGCAGATGGCCAATGCCATGGCAGTCCTCACAGGCGCCGTAAGGGCTGTTGAACGAAAACAGTCGCGGTGACAGCTCCTCCATCACAGCGCCATGAACGGGGCAGGCGAAATTCTCGGAGTAGAGACGCTCCCGTTCAATGCCATCGGGAAGCTCCTCCCCTTTCTTGGGCACCACCTCCACCAACGCCAGACCGTCTCCACGTTTGAGGGCCGTGCGCAGCGAATCGGTCAGCCGTTCCTGGATCCCCTCACGGGCCACAAGACGATCGACCACCACCTCAATGTTGTGGCTGTGGTTCTTGTCGAGCTCGATGTTGTCGGCCAGTTCGCGCACCTCACCGTCGATGCGCACCCGGGCGAAACCTTCCGCCGCCAAACCACTGATCAACTTGGTGTGGGTGCCCTTTTTGCCGCGCACCACCGGCGCCAACAGCTGATAACGGATTCCCTCCGGCAACAGAAGGATCTGATCGACCATTTCGTCGATGCTCTGAGGCCGGATCGAACGTTCACATTGCGGGCAATGGGGCTCACCAGCGCGACCGAACAGCAGACGGAGATAGTCCTGAATCTCCGTGACCGTACCCACCGTGGAACGGGGGTTGTGACTGGTGGATTTCTGATCAATCGAAATCGCCGGAGACAGGCCCTCGATGGCATCGACATCAGGCTTGTCCACCTGCCCCAGAAACTGGCGGGCATAGGCCGAAAGACTTTCGACGTAGCGGCGCTGTCCCTCAGCAAAGATCGTGTCGAAGGCGAGCGAACTCTTGCCGCTGCCACTCACCCCGGTGAACACCACCAGCTTGTTACGGGGAATAGTGACGTCGACGTTCTTGAGGTTGTGCTGGCGAGCGCCACGCACACGGATCACATCTTCAAGACTTCCGCCCGAAAGATTCACAGGGGCCGTCTGACCGGTGCTCTTGGCAGCAGCTCGCGCCATCAGGACCCGTTTGAAAGCTCATGAGCTTAGGAAGAACCGAAGCCTTCAGCTGTTCGCTGGTCCAGCAGGCTCGCTGCATAGGCATCGGCCTGTTCGCCACCAGCGAGGTCTGCCAGCTCCTGGCGGCGTTCCTGAGTGTCCCGCAGTCGGGACACTCTCGAGTGGGTGACGCCGTCTTCCACATGCTTGCTCACCCGGAAATGGTGATCAGCAACGGCTGCTACAAGCGGTTGGTGGGTGACGCAAAACACCTGACGCTGACGAGCCAGGGTCTGAAGGAGATCCGCCATCGCTCCACTGACGCGTCCACTGACGCCGGCATCAATCTCATCGAACAACAATGTGCTGGAGCCATCCACCGCGGCAAGGGTGGTCTTGAGCGCGAGCAGAAAACGAGACATCTCACCGCCGGACGCAACCTCCGTCAGCGTTGCCATCGGTTGGCCGGGATTGGCGGAAAACAGGAATTGAACAGCATCCGCACCATGCTCAGCCGGATCACAGGGAATGAGATCCACCTTGAAACGCACGTTGGCCAAACCCATGGGAGGCAACAGCTCCAGCAACGACGCCTGCAAAGCCTCCGCCGCCTTGGACCGCTCGCGACGCAAGGCCGCATTGGCCTGATCTCGCGTTTGGCGTCGGTCGTTTTCCTCCTGGTGCAGGCGGGCGAGATCCGCCGCGAAGCCTTCCGATCCCAAACGATGAAGAAGCTCATCGCGACGCTGAATCAAACCGGGCAGATCAAGGCCGTAGCGGCGCTGCAGGCGTTTTAAGACCGACAGGCGGTCTTGAATCCGCTCCAGCTGGTCTGGATCGCTCTCGAGTGCCAGACCGTATTGATCGAGGGAGCGCAACAAACCATCCACACCCGCTTCGAGATCCAGAGCCTGATCACGTAGGGGCTCAAGCGAACCATCCAGCTGCGCCATGGCCTGCAGCTCCTGGATGCACGCCGCGAAATGATCCTGCAGGGAAGGCGCCTGATCCACACCCTCATGGAGGCGCCCAAACAGCAAGGCCAAACCCTCCAGCAGCCTCACGCCATGGACGAGACGGTCTTGATCCTGTTCCAGCCGCTGCTGCTCGTCTGGGTCTTCGAGATCGGCAGCTTGTAGCTGCTCCAACTGCTCTTCCTGTTCAGCCTGCTCCTGTTCGGAGCGCTGCTGCTCCTGATCAAGTGCCATCAGGGCATCTGCAGCCTGGCGCCATTCGGTCCAGGCATCAGCCACCTGAGCTTTGACCTCGGCCAATGCAGATCCACCAAGACGGTCAAGCCAGAGCCGTTGCTGCCCCGTCCGCGACAACAACTGGGTCTGTCCCTGAACAGTGAGATCAATCAACAGCGGCCTGAGCTCAAGCAACTGCTGACGGTTCACCGTGCTGCCGTTCAGCCGGCAGCGACTGGAATAACGATCACCCTCCTGCCGTTTCCATTCGCGGCTGATCAGAAGCTCCTCTTCGGGGTCAAACTCCGCCGCGATCAACCACTGCTCGAGGGCTGGATTGAGTTGAAAAGCAGCCTCGATCCTGGCGCGATCCGAACCAGTCCGCAGCAGACGAACGCCGCTGGAACCCTGCGCTCCACCCAGGACCGCATCGAGGGCATCGAGAAGGATCGACTTACCGGCGCCGGTCTCACCGGTGAGCACCGTGAAACCCGAGCTGAAGTCCAGTTCAAGACCCTCAATCAGAGCGATGTTCTGCAGCAGCAGACCGGTGAGCACGTCCAGCCCTGTGATGACGCCGACCGTAGCGGCAGCTCGGTTCGTTTAGAAGGGGTGTCGGACATCCCGGTAAATTGATGGCGCAGGAGCTCGGGGATTTCATCGAAGCCGCAGGGTTGCTCGAGTACGATCCCGCCGCCATCACACGTATCTATGCCGGCCATCCCCAGCGGCTGATCCGCCGGCTCTGGCAAACCCTTGTACCCATCGGCTTGTTGCTGCTGGGCGTCGCCTTCGACTGGATTTTCCAGTTGCTGAAGAATGAGGAACGGGCCCGGGGTCGAGCACGCGAATGCGCTGAACTTCTCGTGGATCTTGGCCCCGCCTTCATCAAGGCCGGCCAGGCGCTCTCCACCCGACCGGACATCGTTCCCCCGCTGCTGCTGGCGGAACTGGCCCAGCTGCAGGACCAACTGCCCGGCTTCGACAGCGGCCTGGCCATGGCCTGCATCGAAGAGGACCTGGGCGCACCGGTGGCTGACATTTTCGAGCAGCTGGACCGGGAACCGATTTCAGCCGCCTCCCTGGGTCAGGTGCACAAGGGAACCCTCAAGAGTGGCGCCAGGGTGGCGGTGAAGGTGCAGCGGCCGGGGCTGCGCGAACAGATCACCCTGGATCTGTACATC
>NZ_JBGKDP010000030.1:0-5447 GCF_042954245.1 Parasynechococcus sp. | reverse complement strand
CAGAGCAACACCGCGGCTTGCCTTGAGCAGTAGAATATCACCGGATTCCAGCCAGGCTGCCAAGGGTGTTGCGGCGTCTTCCGGATTCGAGACCAGCTGCAGGTGGGGCAGGGATGCGGCCACTTCAGCCATCGCCTTGCCCTCCGCACCGCCATCCACCAACACCAGGCCATCCAGGCCGAGCTGCACTGCCCGGGCGGCAATCTCTTGATGCAGAGCAAGGCTGCGGTCACCGAGTTCCAGCATGGTGCCCAGCACGGCAAAACGTCGCCCCGGTTGCGCAGCCAAGAGCTCAAGAGCCGCTAACACCGCCTCGGGGGAGGCGTTGTAGGTCTCATCGAGGAGTGTCAAACCACCCTGCTGCAGGCGGCGGTTGCATCCGCCCGGCACCGTCACCTGCATGCCTTGCAATGCCTTGCGAGACACGCCCAATTGGTCAGCAACAGCCACGGTCAAGAGCAGATTGCGGGCGTTGTGGCGCCCTTCCAACTGAAGCTGGAGACGATCCGCATTGATCAGCAACTGGTCGCCGTCAATGGCTCCGATCAGATCAGCACTCATCAGATCAGATTCGACCTCGGGATCGTCAGCCAGGCGCACGCGCAGCACGCGACCGGACCAGACCGCCGCCAACGCAGATTCCAGCAGGGGATCACCGGCGGGAATCACCACGGTTCCCTTGGCATTCAGCCCAGCGGTGATCTCACATTTGGCCGCTGCAATCGCCTCACGGCTGCCCAGACGACCGATATGGGCCGTTCCGATGTTGGTGATCACCGCCAGATCTGGCTCCGCGCAGCGGGAGAGACGCTCGATCTCCCCAGGGCCCCGCATGCCCATTTCAATCACCAAGGCTGCATCAGCTGCGGTGGCGCCCAGAACGGTGAGCGGAACCCCAACGTCGTTGTTGTTGTTGCCTTCACTGGCCTGAATCGATCCCAGCGGAGCCAATGCCGCTCGAATCAACTCTCGGGTTGTGGTTTTGCCCGCTGAACCCGTCACCGCCACCAGAGGCTTGCCCAGGGCACGGCGATGCAGCAAAGCCAACTGTTGATAGGCCAGCAGTGTGTCGTCCACCCGCCAATGCAGTAGTTCCGGCGGCAGCGATTCGGCCCAGTTGCGGCTCACAACAGCAGCCTGGACCTTGCATTCAGGCAGTTGGTCGAGGAAGTGATGACCATCGAAGCGTTCCCCTACCAGGGGGACAAAAAAATCACCTGCCTGAAGCTGGCGGCTGTCTGTGCACACCCGTCCCACCAGGGCATCGGGTTCAAACCTGCCGCCCTGGGGGGTTCCCCAGGCATCAATCAGCTGACGCAGCGTCAGGGTCATCCCAGCAACCCGAGGTCAAACAGGATCATGCCGCCGCCAACCCGAGCCGACCGCCCAAGCAGATCGCCCTGTTCATTGACCAACTGAAGACTGGCGTAATCCAGCTCAAACGCCGACTCAAGCCAGCTGGAGGCGAGAGCCTGGCGCTGATCGATCGGCAACTGCTCCCAAACGTCAACAGACAACTCCAACAGCAAGCGGTCCTGCTCCGGAACGGGCGTGGCTGAACAGAGCAGTCCTTCGGGGACGGCCGTGTCTTGAAACAGCTTGAAGAGAGGATCGAAACTGAGTTGGGGTTGGAGGGGCTCCTCCGTCTCCAACGGCTCCGATGGCTCCAAGGCCAGCTCAGCATCCACAGCTTCCGGCATGGGTGATGGCTCCTCCGCCATGGGCTGTGGTGCTGGGATCAGCTCCGGCACGGGGAGCTCAAGGGGAGACGTCCGCTGCACCTCGACCGGCTCCGGACGCGGGGCAGGGGGGGCATGGTCCTGCCAGAAGCGGACCCCAGCCAGCGGCAGCAGAAGCAGCAACACCAGCAGCAGCGGCCAGAAGCTGGGGGCGAGATCCCGGGGCCAGAAGCCTGGGACCGAAAGCTCGCCCTCCCGATTGCGGCGCCAGAGTTCCTGGCCCCTGAGCCGAACATCGGCGGCCATCGCCTGCAGGTTGCGCCCGAACTCCTGCCAGGGACTGACGTAAGGAGCCGGAAGATTGCCCGATGGCTCCCCGCTCTGGGGCTCAGATCGAGCCTCAGGGGGGGAGTCGGATCGGGCAGGCTCGCTCAAACTCAACTGGATCGACGACCGAAGAGACGGTTCAGGGGATTCCGGCCGATGGAGGTCACCTCAGCAGGAACCCTGGCCTCTTCAGTCTGCCTCTCGGAACGGGAGGGATTAGCAGCCTGACCTTGAGAGAACTGTTCCACCAGGGCAGCATCCGGCGTGGGTTCCTTGATGCCACAAACGTCCCTGTACATGAGGTCGTAATCGACCGCAGAACGATCCCAGCTGTAGTCCTGATTCATGCCGCGTTTCTGCAGCTCGACCCAGCTGTCACGATGGCGGAAGGCTTCCCAGGCCCGCACCAGAGCTGTGTAGAAGTCGACCGGTTCAAAGCGATCGAAGCAGAAGCCTGTACCGCTGTCGGCAGCGGGGATGTGGGGTGGAACTGTGTCAACGAGACCACCAACCTTGCGAACCACGGGCACTGAGCCGTAGCGCATGGCGTAGAGCTGGCTGATGCCACATGGCTCAAACTGGCTGGGCATCAGGAAGGCATCGCTGCCGCCGTAGATCAACCGCGACAGGTCGTCGTCGTAAGTGAGGAAGACGGCGCACTTGCCCGGGTGACGGGATGCGAGTTGCCAGAGTCCGGATTCCAGCCCCCGGTCACCTGTTCCCAGCACAACGATCTGGGTGTCGGTGTAGGCCAACAGGCGATCAGCCACCTGCAGCAGCAGATCAACTCCCTTCTGGTCGACAAGACGACTGACCATGCCGAGTACGAATGCATCCTCCCGCACCTCCAGCCCCATCCGCTCCTGGAGCACCTTCTTGCACACTGCCTTGCCGGAGAGATCGTCGGCGCTGAAGTTCGCCGGCAGGGAGCGATCGGTGGCTGGGTCCCATGCATCCAAATCGATGCCGTTGAGGATGCCGCGCAGCTTGCCCGAGATGAAGTTGAGCAGACCCTCCAGCTTTTCGCCGTATTCCGCCGTGCGGATTTCCTGGGCGTATGTGGGCGACACCGCATTGACGCGATCGGCGTACAGCAGCGCAGCGGCCATGGTGTGATCCCCCTGCATGTACCAGGGGCACCAGGTCATCCGATCGAGCTTCCAGCGCCAGGGACCCTGGTACTTGAGGTTGTGGATGGTGAACACCGTGCTGATTTCCGGGTCCTGATACATCCACACCGGGATCATCCCGGTATGCCAGTCATGGCAGTGCAGCACCTGGGGCTTCCAGACGTTCCAGGAGAATTCGGCAGCAGCACTGGCGAAGAAGGTGAAGCGCCAGTCCTCGTCGTCGCCGCCGTAGATGCGCTCCGGGTCGAACACCGGGTGACCCACCAGGTAGATCGTCATTCCATTGGTGGGATGCTTCGTTTCATAGACGGCGAATTCAGTGCCCATGGTCTGGGCCCGCCAGATCGGCTCCGCCGGCACGTTGAGGCGGCTCCAGAGCTTGGAGTAGCCCGGCATGATCAGGCGCACGTCGTGGCCGAGCTTGGTCAATGCCAGGGGCAAAGAGCCAACAACATCGCCCATCCCTCCAACCTTGATCATCGGGGCGCATTCCGCTGCAGCGAAGAGGATGCGCATGTCTCAGATCAGCGTTGGCGCGGCGACTTTAGGGGGAATTTAGGAATCTGTTCCGTCAGGGAAGAACCGTCACCTGAGTTCCAAGCGACACCTGGCGATACAGGGCACGCACATCCTTGTTGTAAAGCCGCACGTAGCCATGGGAGACAGCCCGTCCCACCATCCAGCGGTGGGGGGTGCCATGAAACCCCGTGGTGGTGCATCCCTTGATCGTGATCCAGGCATCGCCTCATGGGCATCACGGCCGAGGCAACCGCGATGGAAGGCAATCCAGTGGCTGCCCAAGGGGTTGTCGGGCCCTTGCTCCTCCACCCGCTCGCCACTCGCCGGATGCACCCACACGGGATTGGGGATCTTCTGCAGCAATTCAAAGCATCCGGTGGAGGTCTCCTACCCGGGCATGCCGATGGCCACCGGGAAGGCATTGTGCAGCTTGCCGTTGTCGAGCAGAAACACCCGGCGACGGCCGCGCAGCATCACCACACGGCGACTGTTCTGGCGGCGTAGATCCTAAGGCAATGAGGCCAGGCCTGCCGTCACAGAATCCGTCGTCGCCGCCTGCAGGAGGGCCAGCGGTTCTGGCGGAGGGAGAGGGAGCATTCCCGTCATGGTAACCAACCTATCTCGGAAAAATCTGGAGACCGCTTCTCAAGGAAGGCATTGCGGCCTTCCACGGCTTCTTCAGTTCGATAAAAGAGATGGGTTGCATTGCCGGCCAACTCCTGCAGTCCGGCGAGGCCATCGGTTTCGGCATTGAATGCGGCCTTGAGGCAACGGATGGCCGTAGGGCTGTGCTGCAACACCTCCCTAGCCCAACGCACCCCCTCCGCCTCCAGCTGCTCCAACGGCACCACAGCATTAACGAGGCCCATCTCCAACGCCTCCTGGGCGCCATAACGGCGGCAAAGGAACCAGATTTCACGGGCCTTGCGCTGGCCGACCACCCGCGCCAGGTAGCCCGCACCAAAGCCACCGTCAAAGCTGCCGACCTTGGGTCCGGTCTGGCCAAACACGGCGTTGTCGGCGGCAAGGCTGAGGTCGCAGAGCAGGTGCAGCACCTGGCCGCCACCCATGGCGTAGCCCGCCACCAAAGCGATCACAACCTTGGGCAGGCTGCGGATGATGCGCTGCAGATCCAGCACGTTCAAGCGCGGCAGGCCGTCCTCACCCACGTAACCACCATCGCCACGAACACTTTGATCACCGCCGGAACAGAAAGCAAAACCACCATCGGAGGCTGGGCCAACGCCGGTGAAAAGCACCACACCGATATCGCGGTCATCCCGAATGCGCGTGAAGGCATCACAGAGCTCCATCACCGTTTGCGGGCGGAAGGCGTTGCGCTTGGCGGGGCGGTTGATGGCCACGCGAGCCAAGCCGTCCGTGCAACGGTCCACAAGGATGTCCTGGTAGCTGCCCCACGGTGTCCATTGCGCGGTTGGCGCACCGGGCAGCACCTGACGCATGTCACTCATCGGGTTCAGAACTCGGTGCGTTCATTCTGAGCAGCGGCGCGCAGCTGCTGACGCAGGGCGGCGTCACGACCGCGGTCGCTGCACAACCGCAATAACACCGGCTGTTGCTGCGACAAGCCCCAGGCCAAGGCCTCCTGTAGATCCTCCAAACAGGCCACCTGGCGACCAGACACACCATGGGCCGCCGCCAGGGCCAGGGGATCCACCTGCTGGGGCATGGCAAAGAGCGATTCGAAGCCCGGTGTGGCAATGGGCAACTGCTGAAAAATGCCGCCGCCACCGTTGTCGATCAGCAGCACCAGCAGTGGTGGAGGTGCTGC
>NZ_JBGKDP010000029.1:0-24467 GCF_042954245.1 Parasynechococcus sp. | reverse complement strand
TTGATTCTCTTCGGCGCACTTTTCGCCAATGCCCCTGAGGGTCTGTTGCCAGGTGGCATGAGCTACGGGCGTTTTCTTGGCGCCGGAGTGATTGTCTTCACTGCCTTCAGCGGTGCTTTGAACGCCGGCCTGCCTGTCATGTTTGACCGCGAATTCGGTTTCCTCAATCGGTTGCTGGTGGCACCGCTGAGAAGCCGCAGTTCCATCGTGCTGGCGTCGGTGATTTACATCACGGCGCTGAGTCTGTTGCAGAGTCTGGCGATCATGGGCACGGCAGCCGTGCTCGGTTATGGATGGCCAGGTATCAGCGGCCTGGCCCTGGTGCTGGTGACGCTGCTGCTCCTGGTTTTTGCTGTGACGGCCCTCAGCCTCGGACTGGCGTTCGCTTTGCCGGGGCACATCGAATTAATCGCTGTGATTTTTGTGGCCAACTTGCCGTTGCTTTTTGCCAGCACGGCTTTGGCCCCGCTGTCGTTCATGCCGACCTGGCTGGGCTGGCTTGCGGCTTTGAATCCCCTTACTTTCGCGATAGAACCCATTCGAGCGGCTTACCAAGGTCCTCTGAACCTATCGGCTGTTCTGCTGGAGGCCCCCTATGGGGATGTCACCGGCACCAGTTGCCTGTTGATCCTTCTTCTTCTCACCATCGGGTTGTTTCTTGCAATTCGCCCTCTGCTCAACTGCAAACTTTTCTGAATCCGTGCTTTCTTTTCCGTCCCAGCAGCCCTCGCCTCGACAGAACGCTCTGGCCCTTCAGATCCAGGAGGCCAGGATCTCGGGTGATGAGGCCTTGCTGGTGGGTCTGATCAGTCAGTGGGTTCACCGTTACGGTTTTCACGGAGCAGCTGAGCTCGATCTGAGCTTGCCGGAGCCTGTTGCTTCGAAGCGTGAGTTCAGCCCCACGCCGATGCCGGTCGATGAGGAGGAGATTGCTGCTGAAGACGACGTGCTGGTGGATAACGAGGTGGTCGCTGAAGAAGAAACGATCGTCGAAAAGGAAGAGATTGCGGTTGAAGAAACGCAGCTTCAACGCAGCTTCCCGGCTGTTCCCGTTCCGGCCCCACCGATCAGCACGCCCCGTTCGCTGCGGCGTTGGCTCCCCCGCCGGGAGGATGACGCTTTCCCCTTCCCCAAGGCGTCCTGAACACCATGATCCCGAACCCTGAATTCCTGGATCAGGGGCTGATCATTTCGGTGCAGGCACCCCAGGGTTCGCCGATGCGCGATCCCGATGTGATCGCTGCCATGGCGGATGCCGCCCTGTGCAATGGGGCTGTGGGTGTGCGCTTGGAAAGCCCTGAACACATCGGTGCTGTGCGTCGGCGCTGTCCGGATGCCTTGATCATTGGCCTCTGGAAATGCACGTTCCCGGACAGCTCGGTGTACATCACCCCGGGTTGGAAAGAAATTCAGGCCGTATGGTCTGCGGGAGCCGATGTAATCGCGATTGATGCCACATCCCGTCCGCGTCCTCCGGGGCAGGACCTAGCCGCGTTGATTCAGCGCACCCGTGATGAGCTGAAGGCCCCCTTGATGGCTGATGTGGATTCGCTGGAGAATGGATTGCGGGCAGCCGAGCTTGGTTGTGACTGGGTTGGGACCACGCTCTACGGCTACACGGAAGACACGGCACAGCAGCGCCCCCCCGCGTTTGATCTGCTCCCTCAATTGCGCGCTGAACTTCCCAGCTCGGTTCGTCTGATTTGTGAGGGGGGAATTACCTCTCCAGCGGATGCACGCTTGGCATTGCAGGCCGGAGCAGACACCGTTGTTGTGGGGACGGCGATCACCGGAGTGGACCTCCAGGTGATCGCCTATCGCCAGGGAATGATCAGCTGATCACATCATTCCGGGCATGCCCATTCCGCCCATTCCGCCCATGCCCATTCCGGCCATGCCACCCATGGGGTCTCCGTCTCCGGCGGGAGCCGGTGCAGGGGGTTCAGGCTTGTCAGCAATCACAACTTCGGTCGTGATCAGGAGAGAAGCGATCGAAATCGAATCCTGCACGGCCAAGCGCACCACCTTGGCGGCATCAACGATGCCCGCAGCCATGAGGTCTTCGTAGGCGCCACTGCGGGCGTTGAATCCCTGACCGCTGCTGCGCATGCCAGCAATCACCACGTCACCGTTCTGACCGGCATTGGTGGCGATCTGATGAATCGGTGCCGTCAGTGCTCGCTGCACGATCTCCACACCGGTGCGTTGGTCGCCGTTCAAGGATGCGGCCAGCGCATCCAGGCTGTCGGAGAGTTGTAGCAAGGTGCTGCCGCCGCCGGCAACAATGCCCTCCTCGACGGCGGCACGGGTGGCATTCAGGGCATCCTCGATCCGCAGTTTGCGGTTCTTCAGTTCCGTTTCCGTCGGTGCACCGACCTTGATCACGGCCACGCCGCCGGCCAGCTTGGCGATTCTCTCCTGGAGCTTTTCGCGGTCGTAGTCGGATTCAGTTGCCTCCAGCTCACGTCGGATCGCGCCGACGCGTTCACTCACCGCCTGGCGATGGTCATCCGTAGCGATGATCGTGGTGCTCTCTTTGCTGATGGTGACGCGGCGCGCTTTGCCGAGATCCTCGAGGTTCACTTTGTCGAGGGTCATCGCCTTGTCCTCGCTGATCAGCGTTCCGCCCGTGAGGATGGCGATATCGGCGAGAGCTGCCTTGCGGCGTTCGCCAAAGGAGGGTGCCCGAACAGCAGCCACCTGCAGAACCCCACGGCTCTTGTTCATCACCAGGGTGGCAAGGGCTTCGCCTTCCACTTCCTCCGAGAGGATCAGCAGGGGAGAACCACTCTTCTGAACCGTCTCCAGCACGGGGACCAGATCCGTGATCGTGCTGATCTTGCGATCCGTCAGCAGGATTAGTGGATTTTCAAATTCGCAGACCTGACGGTCGGCATCAGTGACAAAGTAAGGGGAGCTGTAGCCCCGGTCAAAGGCCATGCCTTCGGTGATTTCCAGTTCCGTTGCCAGAGACTTCGATTCCTCAACCGTGATCACCCCATCGGTACTCACCTTGTCCATCGCCTCCGCGATCATCCGACCGACTTCGTCGTCACCGCCGGAGCTCACCGTGGCCACCTGACGAATGGCATCGCCGGCAACGGGCTGGCTCCGCTCGCTCAGTATCGCAACAATCTGTGCTGCAGTTTTCTCGATGCCACGGCGAAGTTCTACGGGGCTTGCTCCCGCAGCAGTGTTGCGCAGACCTTCCTTCACCATGGCCTGAGCCAAAATGGTTGCCGTCGTGGTGCCGTCTCCGGCCTTGTCCTTGGTCTTCGAGGACACCTGCTGCATCAGCTTGGCGCCGAGGTTCTCGAATGGGTCGTCCAGTTCGATTACGCGCGCGATTGAGTCGCCGTCGTTGACGATGTCGGGTGCGCCGAATTTCTGCTCGAGTACAACGTTGCGACCGCGGGGGCCGATCGTAACGCGCACTGCATTGGCGAGTGCGTCAACACCCCGCTCAAGGGCGCTGCGGGATTCGTCAGAGAAAGAAAGGAGTTTGGCCATAGTCGCAAGCATGCCGTTGGTCACTGTCCCACAGCGATGTGGCTCTCGAGGAGAGGGGGTGTGGTGGGGAAAGCCGAATGGTTGGAGCGGCTTGGATGCCGCTCTCAAATGAACTGATTAGGGTCCGGTTATGGGTGAATCCGGGGCGCTGTTCTTTGTTCTGATGGCGGGGCTAGCCGGTTCGATGACCCTGGTTTACGTGCCCCTGCGCATTTTTCTCACCGCCACCGCCCGCAGCCGTCGGCTACGCCTGCTTCAGCGCATCCGCCGCCTGCGGGATGAGTTGGCTCAACCCCTTGATTCCTGATGCTTGGGGTCAGGCCATCACCATGCCGCCATCCACCTGCAGCACCTGGCCTGTGATGTAGGCCGCGGCCGAGTCGGCTGCAAGGAAGCACACGGCACCGGCCACTTGCTCCTGAGTGCCAAAGGTTCCCAGGGGGATGTTTTTGAGGATGGCCTCCGCATCGAGGTCCTTGGTCATGTCCGTGGCGATGAAACCTGGAGCCACGGCGTTCACGGTGATGCCGCGGCTGGCGAGCTCCTTGGCGGTACTGCGGGTGAGACCGATGACGCCGGCTTTGGCGGCGGCGTAGTTGGCCTGTCCCGCGTTGCCCATCAGTCCCACAACGGAGGTGATGTTGATGATCCGACCACTCTTCTGCTTCAGCATCGGGCGTGCCGCCGCTCGGGTGCAGAGAAACACTCCACTGAGGTTGAGGTCGATCACCGATTGCCAATCGTCGGTTTTCATCCGCATCAGCAGGCCGTCCCGCGTGATGCCGGCGTTGTTCACCAACACATCAAGACGGCCGCTGCGCTCCAGCACTGTCTTGATCAGGCCATCCACCTCGGTCTCGACCGACACATTGGCTTGCAGGGCGTAGGCCTTGCCCCCTGCCGTGGTGATGACAGCGACTACTCCATCTGCTGCAGCTGCGGAACTGGAGTAATTCACAACCACTTCTGCACCGGCTTCGCCAAGGGCCAGGGCGATGGCCCGGCCGATGCCGCGCCCTCCTCCTGTCACCAGGGCGGTCTGTCCGGCAAGAGAAGCGCTGGGAGACATGGAGGCATCGTTGATCGGAGGATCGTACGGAGCCGTCGTCATCCAGCTCAACCCGGCATGGTTTCAATCGTGTCCACGGCCTCCCCAAGCAACAACTGAAAGGTGGCGAGTTGGGTTTTGCTTCCCAGCACAATCAGGAGTTGCCCCGGTGCCATCTGGGTGTCGCCGCCTGGATTGGCGATCAGCTTTCCGTTGTCCCGGATCGCCAGCACCATGGCCCCGGTGCGACGGCCCAGCTCCAGTTCCGCCAGGCTCTGCCCACGGATATCCGTCAGGTGCAGGGGGTCGTGGCTCAGCTGGAATTCCTCGATTTCATAGTCGGAGCCCGCTAACAGCTCCATGAAGTTGAGGGCCAGCGGTCGCAGCGCCGAAGCGGCCATCACCCGACCACCGGCCACATAGGGACTGACGACCACAGTGGCGCCCGCCAGCCGCAGTTTTGAGGCGGCTTCATCGCTGTTGGCGCGGGCAATCAAGCGGCAATCCGGTCGTAGATCTTTCGCGCTGAGGATCACGTACAGATTGGAGGCATCGCTGGGGAGGGCTGCCACGAGGCTGCAGCAACGTTCGAGACCTGCGTCCAGCAAGGTTTCATCGAGGGTTGCATCGGCCTGAAGCACCCAAAGGCCATTCTCGTCTGCCACGGCTCGTCGTTCTGGATCGGTTTCGATCACTACGAGTGGCACCGCATCCCGTTGCAGTTGGGCTGCAATCTCCTGCCCGATTCGGCCGTAGCCGCAAAGAATCACGTGGTCGTGAAGGCCTTCCAGCATGCGGAGAAAGCGGAACTCCCGCAGTCTGCGGAAATATCCCGACTCCTTCAGCCCGAGAACGCGCTGAATGGCCAGTTGCACAACCACCAAGCCACCCACCACGATCAAGACGGTGACCAGGCGGCCTGGAGGTGAAAGTGGGGCGACTTCTCCAAAGCCGATGGTACTGATCGTGATCAGCACCATCCAGAGGCAATCGCCCCAGTCCCATCCTTCCGTGATCCGATAACCGACGGCACCCGCGAAGATCACGGCACTTAGGGCACTGATGGGCCCTCGCCATGGAGCTGTGATCAGCTTCAGCTGTCCCCTGGCTTGGCAACGCCTTATGGGACGTCTCCTCAACAACCGAGGGCCGTCAGAACATCACTGCTCTGCAGCGTGGAGAGCTCCTGCGGGCGGCCGAGGCAGCGGATCTCCTGGCGCTCGGGAAGGTCTGTGGCCTCGGCTCCGAGGGCAACCAGGGGGGTGCCGCAATAGGCCGCCAGGCGCTGGGACACCGGGCAGCTGCTGAGCACGACATCGGCATTGGCCACCAGTGCCGCCCGCTTGGCCAGGCTGAGCTCCGCTGGCAACACCATGCTACGCAGCGCCGGTAGGCGGCTTTTGATCGTGTCAGGCAGTTTGTGCCACTCCGCTGCAGGCCAGCCATCCCCCTGGCTGGATGGAGAGAGCAGCAGCAGGGGGCCGTTACCGCTGGGCAGTGTTTCACGGGCTTCATCAAGAACCTCTGCCGCCAGGGGCAGGCGGAACTGATCGGCCTCGAGATCAAGCCCCAGGGCTTGGAGAAAGGGGTTGAGACGCTGCGCCGTCCAGCCGGGGCCGACGCTGACCTGGTCGGTGCAGGCAAATCCCTCAACTGCCAACCGTTTGGGGATATGGCTCATCGACAGCATCAGGTTCACCTGTTGCCCTTCAGCGAAGTTGATGCAGATCTGAAAGTCGGGTTCGCGCACACAGCCGAGCAGGTTGGCCCAGTCCGCAAGCGTGGGGTTGGCCTCGAAGCTGAACGGCAACAGCTTTTCCAGGCATGGCAGAAGCTTCCATGGAGCTGCCTGCTGGGGGTCACAGGCCACCTGCAGTGTGGCGTTGAGTTTCTGGCAGATGTCGGCCAGAGCCGGTAGACGGTCCAGCTGGTCTTCGAGCGAACCCGGGCTCAGGGCAAGAACTCGCATGCAGCGCCGCCATCCATGGTGCGAGCTGATTGTATGGAGGTCGTTTACGCCTGTTCGGGGCTGGAGTCGCTTTTGCATCTATTGATTGCTGCGGCGGGAAGCGGTCGGCGCATGGGTGCGGATCGCAACAAGCTGCTGCTGCCGTTGGCCGGACGCCCCGTCATTGTCTGGACCCTTGAGGCGGCCCTGCGGTCTCAGCGGATTGAATGGATCGGGATCGTCGGCCAGGAGGTCGATCGAGAGGCCATCCTTGCGGTGCTTGACGCACCCAGCAAGCCAGTGCGCTGGATCCAGGGCGGCAGCACGCGGCAGGAGTCCGTGCTTTGCGGTCTGGCAGGGTTGCCGGAGCAGGCTCGCCACGTCTTGATTCATGACGGCGCCCGTTGTCTGGCTGAACCGGAGTTGTTTGATCGCTGTGCAGCTGCTGTGGAGGACGGCACGGCGCTGATTGCTGCAACGCCGGTGAGCGACACGATCAAGCGTGTGGGATTCGACGGTGTGATTCGTGATACGCCGGATCGATCGGAGCTTTGGGCGGCGCAGACGCCGCAGGGCTTTGCCGTTGATCAGTTGCGTCGCGGCCACGCTGAGGCGGTTGCTAAAGGCTGGACGGTCACCGACGACGCGTCGTTGTACGAGCGTCTGGGGTGGCCTGTGCAGGTCTTGGATGCTGGCCCCGCCAACATCAAGGTCACCACGCCCTTTGACCTCACCGTGGCGGAGGCTGTGCTCGCCCTCAGGTCAGCAGGCTGAGCCGGCCGCTTTGGCCGTCGAGGCGTGCCATCGCCCCCATGGGCAGGGCTGCGTTGCCGGATCGGTGACCAATGGGCAGGTCCATCACCCTGGGAATGCCGAGATCGGCCGTGCGCTCCTCAAGAACCTGCTCAAGGTTGAAGCTTTCGGAGGCGTCTCTGGTTTCGTCGGCGCACCCCTCGAAATTGCCAAATGCCAGACCCGCCAAGCCCTGCAAACTGCCATTCAGCCTCCACTGAGTCAGCATCCGATCAATGCGGTAAGGGGCTTCGCCCACATCCTCCAGCACCAGAACGGCTCCCTTGAGGGGGGGCACGAAATGGCTTCCCAACAGGTGGGTGGCCACGGTCAGATTGGCCACGACCAGGGGACCGCTCCCCACACCACCGCCGCCACCACGACCTTGCAGGTCGGGGACGGCGTTGCCGAAGAGCAGGTTGCGTAACCGGTCACGGCTCCATTGCGGCTCCTCCGCAAGTGTTGTGAGCAAGGGGCCATGGATGCCACCGGCAAACCCTGCCGTCTGGCGGGCCCAGAGCAGAGCTGTTACGTCGGAAAAGCCCAGCAGCCAGCCGCTTTGCCAGCGGATGGGCTGCTCCAGCAGCCGAGCAGACCCCCATCCACCGCGGACACAGGCGAGCAGCGCTGCGGGTTCGGCCGGATGCAGATCAGCATGGCGCGCGTCATCGCGCCCTGCGAAGTAGCCCCACCGTCGCGTGGCCAAGGCCTGGGGTTGAACATCGAGGCCCCAGCTCTGCAGAACCACAATGCCCTGCTGCAGCTTGATGTCGTCCTGCAGGATTGAACTGGCGGCCACGCAGGCCACACGGTCTCCAGTGCGGAGCGATGGAGTCGGAGTGATGCGCATCAAGCTCCCCATCCCCTGGCCAGAACCAGGCCGAGCCAGAGCAGGGTCCCAGCCTGCACCTGCTGGGCAAAGTGCTTCCCGTAGGTGCCCATGCAGGCATCCTGTTTGTTTAAGGGGTTGCAGCTGAGCTGCATGAAGACGGCGGCAAGCAACCAGAGTGGCCAGAACGGTGCTGGGATCTGAGCCGACCAGGCCGCCATGGCAAGGGTGATGGCTGTCACGAGGTAGCAGCCCCGCACCACAGGCACCACGCCGGATCTGAGGCTCAGGGCGCTGCTGCGCAGGCCGAGGCTGGAATCGTCACGTCGGTCGGCCATGGCATAGACGGTGTCAAAGCCGAAGGTCCAGACCACGGTTGCCAGCCAACAGCACACCAGGGCAGAATTCCAGCTCAAGGAGGCCGTTGCAGCTGCCCAGGGGATCAGCACCGCGAAGCCCCAGCACAGCGCCAAGAACGCCTGGGGGAAGGCGAACCACCGCTTTGCTGATGGATAGCCGAGGATCGGCAGCACGGCTGTGCAGGCCAAGGCGAGACAGAGCCTGAGGCTGGCGCCAGGAAGACTCAGCACGACAGCCAGGCTGAGGCCCAGCAAAGTCAGCAGCAAAGCGAAGGCTGGGCCTCGCTGCAGCGCACCCCTGGCCAGAGGCCGACGTTTTGTGCGTTCCACCTGGCCATCGAAGCGCTGGTCCCACAGGTCATTGGCGATGCAGCCTGCACCGCTCACCCCCAGACCCCCCAACAGGATCTGCAGGATCAGCACAACACTGGGGGGAGCGGTTGGATTCAGCCAGAGGGCCCAGCCTGCTGGGATCAGCAGGATCAGCCGGCCGGTGGGTTTGTTCCAGCGGAGCAGTTCGATCCAGGGCTGAAGACGTGCAGAGCTGCTGATCACAATCAACGGGATTTGAAGAACCCTAGTCAGGGTCTGATGGCCCCGGCCGTCAGTGGCAGAGTGGATTTCATTGCCGCTCTGACGTTGATGCTGGATGCCAAGGCCCCAGCCCAGCCAACGGGACAGAACAACCGCGTGTCTCAGGCAGTGAACGTTGATCTGCGTCGGATCGCCGCCATCGATATCGGGACCAATTCCTTTCATCTTCTGGTGGCAGCCGTTGATCCGAAGTTGTGCACGTTTCGGATCATCCAGGCCGAAAAGGCCACAACGCGTCTGGGGGAGCGTGATCCCGAGACCGGTGAGCTGACCGAGGCGGCGATGCATCGGGGCCTGGAAACCCTTCACCAGTTCAGAGATCTCGCCACCAGTCACTGGGTTGAGCAGATCGTCACGGCGGCGACGAGTGCCGTTCGTGAAGCACCCAATGGTCGCGATTTCCTCCAGACCATCCTCGACGATCTGGGGATGGAGGTGGATTTGGTCAGCGGCCCGGAGGAGGCCCGACTGATCTATCTGGGCGTCCTCTCAGGAATGCCGTTTGGAGATCGTCCGCATCTTCTGCTCGACATCGGCGGTGGCTCTACGGAACTGATCCTTGCCGATGGTCGTGATGCCCGCGCCCTCACCAGCACCCGTGTGGGGGCTGTGCGACTCCAGCGGGACTTTGTTCGGGATGATCCGATGCCCCCCCAACGGCGATCGTTTCTGCAGGCCTTCATTCAGGGGTCGCTTGAACCTGCGGTCGACAAAGTGCGTCGCAGGATCAAACCCGGTGAAACCCCTGTGTTGGTGGCCACCAGCGGCACGGCGATGGCAATTGGCTCCCTTGCGGCAAGTGAAGAGGAGCTCCCACCCCGCAAATTGCATGGGTACCGCGTCACCCGGCAGCGCCTGGACAAGGTGGTCGATCGTCTGATCAAGATGACCCCTGCGCAGCGACGAGAGTTGGCTCCCATCAATGATCGTCGGGCCGAGATCATTGTTCCTGGCGCGTTGATCCTGCAAACCACCATGAAGATGGTGGGTGTGGAGGACTTCGTGCTCAGTGAGCGGGCGCTTAGGGAAGGTTTGATCGTTGATTGGATGCTTCGCCAGGGTCTTCTTGAAGACCGCTTCAGCTTTCAGAGCAGCATCAGGCAACGCACCGTGATTCATCAGATGCAGCGCTTTGCGGTGAACCAGAGCAGGGCTGAACGGGTCGCCAGCCATGCCTTAACCCTCTACGACGCCACGCGAGGAGTGATGCATGAAGACAGCGGTGAAGGGCGCGAACTGCTTTGGGCTGCCGCCATGCTCCATTCCTGTGGCCAGCACATCAACATCAGCGCTTACCACAAGCACACCTGGTACTTGATTCGTCATGGTGAGCTGCTGGGCTATTCCGAAGCGGAGCATTTAATGGTGGCGGCGATTGCTCGCTATCACCGCCGCAGCTTGCCGAAGAAACGCCATGAGTCCTGGCAGCTTGTGGCCACCCGAGAAAATCGTCGTTGCGTTCATCAGATGGCCCTGCTGCTGCGCTTAGCCGCAGCTCTGGATCGCAGGCCTGAACCTGTGATCTCAGCACTCCGAATTCATGCGGTGAAGGGAACTCTGGATCTGGAGATCGTCCCTGAGCGAGTCAACCAGAACATCAGTCTTGAACAGTGGAGCTTGGAGAGCTGCGCTGAGGTGGTGAAGGAGGCGGTCGGGGTGAATCTGCGCGTCAGCGTTCAGGGTTGAGAGGGATCCAGCGGATGTCGTCCACAGCGCCAAGGGTTCGTGTCTCGGAGTCGGGGGAACTCAGCAGGACCAGATCAGGCCGGCCGGCGTAGATTTCCACCAGATCGGGATTTTCAATCCTGCGTTCACCGTTCAGGAGCCCTTCGAATTCCACAATTCCCTCACGCCGTAAGGCGATCCAGCTTGGTTCGCTGCTGCTGATCGTGAGCCCCAAGTCAGTGGTCGGTGGCGCTGGAACGATGAGGACATCGAGCTCATCTGAAGCCTCGGCCACCTCGAGATCTGCTTCGCTTAGCTCAAGGGTTGGATTAGCAGGCCTCAACCCTTGGGCGAAGCGCGTCAACTCGGCGGCGTTGCTCCACACCACAAACCCAAGCCCAGCAAGTCCGGCGAGGGCCATAAGGGGAAGCGGATTGACTGTTCTCTGTTTCTGAGGGATGATGGCCCGCGTTGTTGCTCCGGGAGCCGCCCGTTTGGGCGGCTTGGCGGTGAGGGGCCCGAGGGTCTGAACCATGGCGTTAGCATCCAAACCCAGATGCGAGCTGAGCCGGCGCACCATGGCCTTGATGAACACGGGTTCAGGCAGTTCGGCTTGATCGCCGCGTTCTAGTGCTGCCAGTTGCTCCTCGCCCATGTGCATCTGGCTGGCGAGCTGGTTCTGGGTCAGGCCCGCTGCAGCCCGCGCCTCGGCTAAATGTCGCCCTGCTTCAACCAGGCCCGTGGCTTTGCCTTGGTCGTCCGCAAGACTCCGCTCGTTCATCAATGGGTAAGTCGACCTAGTTCATAACAGAACCTAGGCCCATCCCACAGTGCAGTCAGCCCTTGATGAACACCGAAGGGTTAAATGCCACCAAAAAATATGGGCGATACTGGATTCGAACCAGTGACCCCTTCCGTGTGAAGGAAGTGCGCTACCACTGTGCTAATCGCCCGCACAAATTGATCTTAAACCACCGCCTATTGGGGTTTCGGACGGAACAGGTGGTCGTGGTCAGGCGAGTAAAGCCGTGAGCGCTGAGGACTACCGGCGAGGGCCGGACTCACCACATAAAGCGTTGTTCGAATCAGATTGCGTTCCCGACTGATCGCAGTCATCTCTCTGAGAGGAACCACTGTGAGCATCTGATCAGGCCAGCTCACCCGATGTCCGATGGCTACTGGCGTGTCGGCGGGGTAGTGCTCCAGAAGAGTGGTTTGCACCTCTTCAACGTGCCGAGCACTCAAATAGATGCAAAGGCTGGCGCGCAGGGCTGCCAGCCGATCCAGTTGTTCCCGTTCCGGCACGCCGGTGCGACCTCCAGCGCGACTGAGAACAATGGTTTGCACCACGCCTGGAAGGGTGAGTTCGCTGGCGAGACCGGCGGCTGCCGCTTGGTAAGCACTGATCCCGGGGATCACTTCCACAGGGATTTCGGCGTCATTTAAAGCGCAGATCTGCTCGTTGATGGCGCTATATAGCGCCGTGTCTCCGTCGTGGAGCCGCACCACCCGTTTGCCCTGGCGGTGTCGATCGATCAGCAACGGGATCAGGTCTTCGAGCGTGGTCGTGCTGGTGCGGATCCGTTCGCAATCAGCCGGAGCCAGATCTGCGATGGCTGGACAGACCAGGGAATCCGTCCAGATCAGCACGTTGGCCTTGTCCAGACGCTCAGCCGCGCGAAGGGTGAGCAGGTCTGGAGCACCTGGGCCTGCTCCGACAAAACTGATAACGTGACTCAACTGCGTTGGCCTGATGGATCAGGCAAGGGTTGCTTTCGTCCGTATAGCCACCAAAGCCCGATCATGCCCAGCGCCACCAAGGTGCAACTCATCAATTGGGCGATGCGGATTCCCCCTTCGCAAGCCGGTGGAAGCGAACCAATGCAGAGGGGATCAATGCGCAGGCCTTCGATCCAGATACGGCCCAGGCTGTACCCCACCAAATACACGCAACTCATTGCGCCCGATGGGAGCATCCTAGGAGCTTTCAGTCCGCGGCGAAAGAGCAGTACCAGCAGTCCGAAGAGCAGCAGATTCCAAATCGATTCATAGAGGAACGTCGGGTGGAAAAACTCCGACGTGCTGTAGATCACCGGGCGGCTTTGCGCCGAGATGAACAGCTTCCACGGCAGGTCAGTTGGAACCCCGAAGGCCTCTGAATTGAAGAAATTCCCCCAGCGACCGATGGCCTGGCCCAAGGCCACGGAAGGCACCAGAACATCCAGCACATCCCAGAAGGGTTGTCGACGCCAGCGGCAGAACAGGATCAGCGTGAGTGTTCCCGCCAGCAGAGCACCGTGGATGGCGATCCCTCCTTCCCAGATGGCCAGGGCCTTGAGCGGGTGGGAGGCGTAGTTGTGCCACTCGAAGGCTACGTAGTAGATCCGTGCTCCGATGACGGCAAACAGTACGAGCAAGGGCAGCAGGTCGCTGATCAGGCCGTTCTCCAGCTGTCGCAGCTTGGCTAGGCGACTGGAGAGGTTCAGTCCAATCAAGACGGCTGTTGCAATCAGCAGCCCGTACCAACGCAGGGGAAGGAACCAGTTTTCGGTATGAGGCAAAAATTCCCCTGGCGACTGGAAGATCGCCAGGGGAAATAGGGCTTCAACAGCCATAGCGATCAGAAGTTGCCTTCAGCTGCCTGAACCTTTTCGATCTGCTTCTTCTTGAGCACCAACATGATCTGAGCCAGAGCTACAGCCGCGAAGAAGGCGAGCAAGCCATAAATCCGAACGGGGTTCTGCAGAACAATTTCCGCGTCCACCTGGCCGAAGCCGCCCACGTTGGGATCGTTGGTCAGAGCAGCACCGGCTTCGATGCTGTCACCAACGCTGACCAGAACTTCAGGACCAACCGGAATGGTCTCGCTCACGCTGTTGCCGTCAGCAGTCTTGATGCTGACCACGCTGGCGCCGTTGTCACCGGGCTCGATGGAGGCAATAGTGCCGCTGGCTGGAGCAGTGTAGACAGTGTTGTTGCTCTTCTCACCGGTGAGATACACCTGGCCACGGCCGCGGTTGCCACCCACGTGGATCTGGGATTTGCCGAAGTGGATGTTGCTGTCTGTGGCGGGATCAGGGGATAGAACAGGGAAGACGATTTCTTGGTGCTCGTCACCAGGAATTGGTCCCACCAGCAGGATGTTTCGCTGGTCGTCGCTGTACTGGGTGAAGTAGACGCCTTCCGTTTCTTCCTTGATCTCGTCGGTCCAGCGGTCCTGAGGAGCCAGCGTGAAGCCATCAGGAAGCATCACAACAGCGCCCACCTGCAGGCCCACGTCGCTGCCGTCCGCACCGATCTCCTGAAGACCCTTTTCGTAAGGAACCTTGACGCTGGCGGTGAAGACGCTGTCAGGGAGCACCGATTGGGGAACTTCAGCCTGGATCAGCTTTTTGGCCAGGTGGCAGTTGGCACAAACAATTTTGCCGGTGGCTTCCCGGGGGCTGTCGTAGTTCTGTTGAGCCCAGAAGGGGTAGGCCCAGCTGGCAGCCGGGGCAATTAGCAGAGCCAGTCCGATGACCAGCGATCCAAGGAAAAGCGAGAGGTGACGACGCATGGGACGGTGAGGGGATGCAGGCGTAGGGAAGGGAAAGATCAGGCCCACCAGGGCTTATCACCAGTTCGGAAGTCGGTCTCAGTCCACTGGCTCATGAACACGTTGTCGTTCTCCACGCTGACGTTGGCCAGGGCCAGGGAGAGAGGGGCAGGGCCACGGACCACCTTGCCGGTGGCGTCGTACTGACTGCCATGGCAAGGGCACATGAACTTGTTGGCACCGCTGTTCCAGGGAACGACGCAGCCGAGGTGAGTGCAGATTGCGTTGATGCCATAGCTGCCAATGGCGTCCTCGCCTTCAACGATCAGATAGGTGGGATCACCCTTGAGGCCTTGTACCAGGCTGCGATCGCCCTCGGGGTGGCTGGAGAGCCAACCGCTGGCTGTGATCGGGTTGCCCCGCTCATCCTTGGCACTGGTGCCACCGCCGCTACCGGCGGCCTTGGGGGGGATGAAGTAATTCGCCACCGGGTAGAGGGCTCCCAGGGCCACACCAGTGACGGAGCCGAAAGTCAGCAGATTCATGAACTGCCGACGACCCATTCCGGGCACATCGCTCGAGGAGAGTTGGGTCATGGCGGACGTTCATCCAGCTCGGATTGGGGACCATTATGGATGCTTAAGTGCCTGTCAAGCTTTGCAACGACAGGCGTCTTCCTGACCCTGCCGCTTCTGCTTCTGTGCTTGAGATCGCCAACGCCGTGCCCGAGCCGCCGCTCAGCGTCGACGAGGTGATTGCATGTCTACGTCAGCGCTGGCGGGCGACTTACGACCTTCAGCTGGTGGTTCGACGCCGTCGTCTGTACCTCCAGGTGATGTGGGCCTACCTCGAGCAACAGTCGTTTCCGATGGACCTTGAGGCCTATCGGCAGCATCTCGGTGAGGTGCTGGATGTTGTGAATCGTCTTGGTTTGGCTCGTGAGGTGCGCCAATGGCTCAGTTCCACCCGTGACAAACCGCGTCTGGGCAAGGCGTTGAGTCTTCCGTTGGAGGCGATGGGGCCGGAGGCGGAAACGTTGATCAAGGAGTTTCTGGTCTGAAGGATTCGGTCAGGGCCACCAAGCCGACGCCAATCAAAAACAGTGCCGTGATGGCTCCAGCCAGCAGCAGCATCGTGATCGGATCGGTGGATGGCGTCAGCACAGCTCCAGCCAGGGCTGAACCCAGCACAACCCAGCGCCAGGCTCCAAGCATCGGCCTCCAGCGCACCAGCCCCAGAGCTCCGAGGAGCAGCTGCAGCACAGGGAGCTGAAACGCCAGCCCGGTGGCCAGCATCAGCAGCAGAACAAAATCCAGATAGCGCTCGATCGACCAGAGCGGCTCCACCACATCGGCGCCGTAGCTCACCAGAAACCGCAGGGCGCCCGGCACCAGGGCCCACCAGGCAAAGGCCAGGCCCGCCATGAACAAAACCGCGGAGCCGGCGACGGCAGGGGCAATCAGGCGTCGTTCGCGGATCGTCAGGCCCGGCAGCACGAAGGCCAGGATCTGAAACAGCACATAGGGCAGGGCCAGGGTGAAGCCGGCGTAGCCGGCAACCTTGAGCGAGACGAATAAAAACTCGCCCGGCGCGAGTTGAAGAAAATGAATACCGCTGGCTGGTGCTTCCAGCAGGCGCACTAGCGGTTTGACCCCCAGCAGGCAGGTCAGCGCTGCAATGACAACGGCCAGCAAGCTGCGCAGAACCCGTTGACGCAGTTCCTCCAGGTGATCCACCAGAGGCATCTCCACCTCATTGGGCAAATCGGCATCGCCAGGTGCCCTCCCAATACGAATGGGTGGTGGTGGTTGCAGAGCTAGGGGGCCGTCGGGGTGCTCAGACACGGACGCGGGTCGGACGGCGCAACAGGTCAGCCCGAATGTGGGCTCAGGCTAGGGGCAAGCAGCCGTTCTTCCGCGCCCTGGGGATCCCCCCAGCGGATTTCAGCTTGTCCATGGCGCACGGTGCCCGGGCCCGCACCGGCAATTCGCTGCAACTGATCGGTGGTCACCATCACCACCGCCACTCGCGTGTTGCCCCGGGCGCGGCTGAAATAGGCCGCTAGATCTGTTGCCATCGCCAAGTCGGATTCCTCGGCTAGCCCGTTGGAACTCTTCAACACCACATGACTCCCCGGACATTCCTGGGCGTGAAACCAGAGGTCACCACTGCGGGCCTGGCGCAGCGAGATCCAATCGTTCTGGCGGTGGTTCCGCCCCACCTGAACCTTGAGACCTCCCGGAGTGTTCAGTTCCAGCGGCTTGGGCTGGTCCCGTTGACGCTGCTGTCGCATGTTGCGACGGCGTTCCTTGGGCTGTAACAGCTCATCGAGTTCCTCCCGCAGATCATTCAGGGCGGAGAGGCGTGCTGGGCAGTCCTGCCAAGTTGCGCTCAGTTGATCTTCGATGAAGGTTTCGCTCTCGCTGATCAGCTCAAGACGTCGCTGATGGTGCTTCAGCCGCTGCTCGAGGATCGGGCGCGATCTCCGTAGTTTTTTGGCCCGGCGATAGAGCGACTGGGCTTCATCGACCTGGTCGCGACTGGGGTTGCCAAGGCAAAGGAGAGCGTCCGCCTGGCGTTGAAGTGCCCCGTGCCCTTCGGTGGCGTTCAGGCGCTGGCGTTGGTCCTCCTGGGCGGCCTGTTCTTTGCTGCGCCAATGCTCTAGGCGTTGACGCAGGTCATGGCTGACCCGTGCCAGTGCCCGTTGCTCTTGGAATTGCTGGTGCAGGGATCCCAGCGTGAGCGCCAGAGCAGCTTGTGGATGCACCTCATCACGGGGAGATCCCCAGACCCGGTAACGACCGTCGTTCTCCACCACGAGGGCAAACTGTTCGCTCTCGAGCTGGTCCAACCAGAGAGACCAGCGCTTAAAGAGGTGGCTCCACTGGCTGGTATCCAGGCTGTCCACCGGTGTGTTCAAGTGGTCGCCGGCGAGCTGTGCAGCCAGGGCTGGGCTGATCCCCTGATAGGTCTGCTGAAAGGCCTTGCGCAGGGGGACCGGGACGAGAGAGAGCCGCTCCTTCCAGCGTTCAAAGCCCTCTATTCGACCCGGTGCCAACCCCTGAAGCATCGGGGGTTGGCTGTAGAAATCACCGGTGGAGAGAGGGCGCACGCGGGACTGATGATCTCGGACCTGTCGCCCCAGGGCAATGATGCGGCGCTGCTCATCGAGGAGCAGCAGGTTGCTGTGCCGTCCCATTAGCTCCAGCACGAGCATCCGCTGGATCGGTTCCCCAGGGCGCTGGGCAAACCGAAATTCCACCACCCGTTCAAAGCCGCTCTGGTGAAGCTCCACAAGAGCCAGCTGGCGGAGGCTGTGTCGCAACTGTTGCGCGAAGGTGCTGCCGCTGCCGCTGCGCGGGGGAGGGTTGACCTCCACCAGCCGAGGTGCTTCGGCTTGCCAGCTCAGTTCCAGCCACACCAGCCCCTTGAGGCTGCGGCATCCCAATTGAATCGTTGCCGGGTCCGGTTGTTGGGCCTTTTCGAAGCGGCTGGGCACCAGCTTTGGGCGCAGATCCCAGAGCACCGCGCGAAGCGTGGTGAGGTCCATTGGCTGCAGGCTGGTGGAGGCTTTCACCTGGAGCACCGGGCGGGGCATTGAGGCTTCCTACTCTGCTGACCCACGCAGACGCTGCGATGTCCACCAGTGGAAAGCTCACCTTAATCACCGGCCCCAGTGGAGTCGGGAAGGGAACGCTGGTGAGCCAGCTTCTGGAGCGCCATCACCAGATCTGGCTTTCGGTATCGGCCACCACCCGTTCTGCACGACAGGGGGAGCAGGACGGCATCAACTACTTCTTCCACAGCCGTGCGGGGTTTGATGCCTTGGTGGAGCAGGGAGGATTTCTGGAGTGGGCGGAATTTGCGGGGAATTGCTACGGCACCCCTCGAGGTCCTGTTGAGGAACAAATGGCGGCGGCCCGCCCCGTGCTCCTGGAGATTGAGCTGGAAGGTGCGCGCCAGGTACGTCGCAGTTTTCCGGACGGCTTTCAGATTTTTCTGGCGCCCCCCAGCTTTGAGGAGTTGGAGCGCCGAATTCGCGGGCGCGGTACCGATTCAGAGGACGCTATTGAGCGCCGCTTGACTCGCGCTCGAGAGGAACTCGAGGCTCAACAGGAATTCGACGCCGTCGTGATTAACGACGATCTCGAATCAGCGTTGAAACAGGTCGAGACGCTGATGGGTCTGGGATGACGCGGAGCTGATCTTCGCAACGCGTTGCAGGCACAAAAAAAGGGAATCCGAAGGTTCCCTTGGATCGACAAGTAGAAGATCAACCCTGATTCACATTGGGTGGAAGAGAAGATCAGGGAAGAAGCGGTTCCACTCGATCAGGATTCCTGCGGTGGCGGTAAACCAGATGGCTGCAACCACTGGAGCTGCGGTCAGAAACTTGTTCATTGTTGAGGGAGCAATGGTTGAAGTCGTTTGAATCAGCGTGGCGAAACAGTCACCTTGCTGTCGTCTTCGAGCAGCTTGCCGCTGGTGAATTCACCGAAAGCGGCCAGAGGCCAGGTGGCAGCAGCCAGAAGGCTCTTGATAGCAATGCTGCGATCGATAAAAATTTCGTACTGGGCAGCATTCTTGCCGCGAGTTGCTTTCAGGTACTCACGACCGGCCCAGCCGATGCAGCCGGCGACGTACAGGAACATGATCCCGGGATACACAAAATCACCGGCATGGCTCCAGCGGCCATCAACGATCAAGTGGGGGAGACCATCCTCTCCACAAGAGGCCTGGCTGTACATCTCGAAGCGAGCTTTGGCCTGAGGCGTTGTGGCAGCGGCAGCACGCTGCTGGAAGCGGGCACTTTCTGAGCAGGGTGTGAGGCCAGCCACATCCGCCTTGGCGACGGGGGCGAAGCCGAACACCAGGAGTGCTGAAAGCACGACGGCGAAGAGACGACGCATCGGAACAATTCCTCTGAACGGTGCCCCGAAAGGGCAAGATGTCACAAGTCGAACAGTAGGGGAGGCGCATCGCTTCGATGCATGCAGTGCTTGCCCTCGAAACAAGTTGTGACGAGTCCGCTGCTGCGGTCCTGCGCCGTCACGCTGATGGACGAATCGACGTTCTGGCGTCGCGGATTGCGTCCCAGGTTGAGGAGCATTCCCGTTGGGGTGGTGTGGTGCCCGAAATCGCCTCGCGCCGCCACGTCGAGGCCCTGCCTGGACTGGTGGAGGCCGTTGTTCACGAGGCGGGTGTCGCTTTGGGGCAGCTGGATGCCATAGCAGCCACGATCACTCCAGGCCTGGCAGGGGCTCTGATGGTGGCCTCGGTGACCGGCCGCACCCTTGCCGCCCTGCATCAGCGCCCCTTCCTCGGCGTCCATCATTTGGAGGGCCATCTGGCCTCAGTGATGCTTGGAGATGCTCCACCGCAGGCCCCCTATCTGGTGTTGCTCGTGAGTGGGGGCCACACCGAGCTGATCCTGGTTGCTGATGACGGCAGGATGACGCGTCTAGGTCGAAGCCATGACGATGCCGCTGGAGAAGCTTTCGACAAGGTGGCGCGCCTGCTCGGTCTGGGTTACCCCGGAGGGCCTGCCATCCAGGCCGTTGCCGAAACGGGTGATGCAACGCGCTTTCACCTGCCCAAGGGGCGGATTTCATTGCCTGGCGGTGGGTTTCACCCCTACGACTTTTCCTTCAGTGGTCTGAAGACCGCCATGCTCCGCACCGTGGAAACCCTGCGGCAAAACACCGATCCGCTGCCTCTTGCCGACCTGGCCGCCAGTTTCGAACAGGTGGTGGCTGATGTTCTGGTGCAGCGCAGCCTTCGCTGTGCTGAAGACCACGGTGTTCAGCAACTGGTGATGGTCGGCGGTGTCGCGGCGAACCATCGTTTGCGCCAAAGTATGTTAGAACAGGGCAGCAAGCGGGGTATAGTGGTCTCCATCGCTCCGCTGGCCTTCTGCACCGACAACGCTGCCATGATCGGAGCTGCGGCCTTGATGCGTCTGGCCCAAAACACGGCTTCCACCTCTCTTGAATCAGGAGTTGCAGCCCGCTGGCCCTTGGATCAGGCCAATGCGCTCTACACACCAGATCCATCCTTTTAGGGAAGCCTTTTAGGCTTGAACGCGCTGTTCGGTCTCTGTGTCGTGAACCAACCGGAAACCAGATCAGATGCTCCGGAGCCCGTCGAGGCAGACGAGCTGAACGCCTGGAAGCGTGGCTTTACTCCACAGGCCGAAATCTGGAACGGTCGTCTGGCAATGATCGGCCTGTCCGCAGGTATTGCTGTCGTTCTTTTGGTGCGTGTGTTCAGCGGTGGCTGATCAGCTTCGGCCCCGCAGGGCCTGAGCCAGCTCGTTGGGTTTGAGGCTGACGGCCCAGCCTGCTCGCCTTCAATGCGATCCGTCTCCACCAGGGCCAGCAGCGATTAATTGGTGGTCACCATCTCCTCGAATCCACTGCGTTCCATGATTTCCTCTACCTCATCGAGCGCCCCCCGCTGGATGTAGTCCTTGCAGGCATCGGTGTTGATCAGGATGTCGTGATACGCCGCCCGTTTTCCGTCCGTTGTCTTGATCAATCCCTGGGCGATCACCCCCAGCAGCGATTCGGATAACGAACGACGCACACTTTCCTGTTCTTCAGGTGAATACATGCCGAGGACCCGTTCCACGGTCTTCACCGCTGAATTGGTGTGCAGGTCCCGAACACCAAGTGGCCTGTCTGGGCCGCTTCGAGGGCCGTGTAGAGGGCTTCCTGATCCCGGATTTCGCCCACCAAATCACATCAGGGTCTTCTCGTAGGGCGGCCCTCAGGGCGTTGTGGAATTTGAGGGTGTGCAACCCCACTTCCCTGTGCCGGATGAGGGACTTGCGGCTCTCGTGCACAAACTCGACGGGATCCTCGATCGTGAGGATGTGACGTGCCTCGTTGCGGTTGATCCAGTCGATCATGGCCGCCAGGGTTGTGCTTTTGCCGGACCCTGTCGGTCCGGTCACCAGGATCAGTCCCTTCAGACGGTCCGCGAGGCTTTGCAGCACGCTGGGGAGATGCAGTTGCTCCATGTTGAGGATCGTCTGCGGAATAAGGCGCAGCACCATGGCCGGGCCCCGCAGTGAATCCATCAAGTTGATGCGCACGCGCACGAAGGGGAAGGCATGGGAGCCGTCGAATTCCTTGTCGTGGTTGAAGCCATCGATCTGCTGTGGCGTCAGGATCTCCTGGAGCCATCTGTGAAACACCTCGGCGCGGGTTACCGGCCATTCCGTGCCCTGCATGTCTCCCCGGGCGCGGTAGCGCGGTACTTCCCCAACACCCAGGTGGACGTCAGAATGGCCGGCATCATGGGTGATGCGAACGATCTCCTCGAGGCTTGGAGAGCCATCTACAGCGGATCGGGGCGCCGGGTTTTGAACCTCGGACGGAGGTTGGGCTGGGGGGGGAAAACCGGCTGAGCCACGTTGATGGCGAGGGATCTTTCCTCAGGATCGTCTCGATGCTGGGACTGGCAAGGATTTCTCACTGTTCTCTCCGGGTTGACGCCCGTAAACTCCAGCGGTCCGTCTGGATGGAATGGCTGAACAGCCCCGCGTCACGATCGTTCTGGGAACGCGTCCCGAGGCGATCAAGCTGGCTCCGGTCATCCGGACGTTCCAAGCCTGTGATGCATTGCGGACCCGTGTCGTCTTGACCGGTCAGCACCGTGAAATGGTGGGCCAGGTGATGGATCTGTTTCATCTCCAGGCGAATCAGGATCTCAATCTGATGGCACCCCGTCAGACCCTGACGCATGTCACCTGTGCTGCGCTGCAAGGGCTGCGGGAAGACTTTCAGGCCTATCCCCCGCAGTTGGTCCTAGTGCAGGGCGACACCACTACGGCGTTCGCCGCAGGTTTGGCTGCGTTTTACGAGCAGATCCCGGTTGGCCATGTGGAGGCCGGTCTGCGCACCGACAATCCTCTGGATCCCTTCCCGGAAGAAGCCAACCGTCGGCTCCTCTCCCAGATCGCGACCCTTCATTTCGCGCCGACGCTCAAGGCGGAATCCAACCTGAAAGCATCCGGTGTGGTCGGGGAGATCTCCGTGACCGGTAACACCGTGATCGATGCGTTGTTGTTGATGGCGGAATCGGCGCCTGATGTTCGGTTTGATGGCCTCGATTGGGACCAACAGAGGGTGATCCTCGCCACGGTGCATCGGCGTGAAAACTGGGGTGAGCGTCTGCATGACATCGCTGCAGGAATGCTGCAGGTGCTTGAGCGCTACTCCGACACGGCGCTTCTGCTGCCAATGCACCGCAACCCGACGGTGCGTGAACCGCTGCAGGCCCTTCTTGGAAGCCATCCCCGTGTCGTTCTGACCGAATCTTTGGACTACGACCGTTTCGTCGCAGCGATGAAAGGTTGCTGCTTGTTGCTCAGCGATTCCGGTGGTCTCCAGGAGGAGGCCCCTGCGCTCGGCAAACCCGTGCTGGTTCTGCGGCGCACCACAGAGCGGCCGGAGGCCGTTGATGCGGGAACAGCCCGGCTGGTGGGCACCGATCCCGATGTGATCCTGGAAGAGACCTCGCGGCTGCTTGGGGATGCCACGGCTTATCAAGAGATGTCCCGCGCCGTTAACCCCTTCGGCGATGGTCACGCCAGTGAACGCATCCTTGAGCGCTGTCGCCGACAGCTCGGGGTCTAAAGCGTCCCTCAGCCGCGATGGCTGTTACCGCTGGTGGCTGCGGCGCTGCCTGGGTACGGGCGAAGGGTGCCTGCTCTTCGTGGGCCTGAATCCCCCGAGAGCTGATGGCCAGCGTGATGATCCGACCCTGCACCATTTGATCGGCTTCGCCAGGCAATGGGGATATCGGGAGTTGCTGGTGCTGAATTTGTTAGCCCGAATCTCGCCGTCTCCGGCGGCGCTGCTGCGGGTGAAGGACCCCATCGGTGAGCAGAACGACGCGACCTTAAACCACTGGTCCCTCACATCTGGGGTCGATCTCTGGTGTGAAGGGGGGCGAATGGGGCGCGATGGGACCGGGCTCAGCTGGTTTTTGGGGATATTCAGCGTTTGCTGCCCTAATAACGCCGGCGCTCTGTTCCTAACTCGCCGCATCCTCTGATGCTGGGTCAGACGGCCTCGGGGCAACCGCGCCATCCGCTTTATGCCCCGCGCATCGCCTGCCTTCACCCTTTTCTCTGGGCAGACCCGGAACCGATCCGTCATCCTGTGGGGACCGTGATGGATGTCTTTTCGAGCTGATGTCCCGTACGCCCCGCCGCTATGCCGTCTATCTCCACCTTCTGGGAGGGCAGATCGAACGGGTGTTTTTTCCGAAACTCGAGACCTTCCAGGAGTGGTACCAAGGGTTGGTCAATGCCGAGAACCAGAGCGGTTTCGTCAATGTTCCCCTCAGCGATCTGGAGGGAGAGTATCTGATTCGTACGTCCCCAAGCCGTGATCGGCGTGCGCGCGAAACCTCAGCTCTCCTCTGTCGATGACGCCTGAGCGTCTGGGCCTCCTCTGGGGCGTCACCGTTTTTTCAGGCGCTGCGGCACGACTTCTGGCTGCGACTTCTGGATTGCCAGGGGTGGTGTTGCTGCTCCTGTCGGGGCTGCTGATCGGTCGCTCTGGCCTGGGTTGGGTGGAACCCCTTGACTTCGGCTCCGGGCTTGGAACCGTGGTGGGTCTTCTCGTCAGCCTGGTGCTGTTCGATGGCGGACTGAATCTGCGTCTTCCTGGAGACACGATCAAGGCTACGGTGCAGCGGATCGCAGCCCTGCGTCTGTTGATCTCTCTGGGAGGCGGTCTGTTGGCCGCCCATTGGCTTGCTGGCCTCAGCTGGTCGCTTGCTGCTGTGTTCAGTGCCATCGTGCTGGCCACGGGGCCAACGGTGGTCACCCCTCTGGTGCGTCAGATTCGGCTCGCTCCTCCTCTGGGTGAAGTCCTCGAGGCTGAGGGATTGGTGCTTGAGCCCATCGGCGCCGTTTTAGCTCTGCTGCTGTTGGAGCTTGCCCTTGGCAACCTGCACGGCTGGCGTGAGGTGATGCTCAGTCTGCTGTATCGATTGGGTGGCGGTGTGCTGATTGGCGCGAGCGTCGGCTGGCTGCTGTCTGAGCTGCTGCGACGGCTCAACCCCGATCAGTTGAAGGGGCTCCCGCTTCAGCTCAGTCTGGGTTTGCTGTTTCTGATGTATGGCGTCAGTGAGTGGCTGCTGCCGGAATCCGCCCTACCAGCTTCGGTGGC